>JAUSPM010000166.1 GCA_030655675.1 Methanosarcinaceae archaeon
GCCTGTAAAATCACTTGAATCGGTGAGTATGATCCTGTCGTAAGTGTAATCCGTGGATTTCGTAGTGGTGTCCAGAGTATTGTCAATACACCAGTAATACTCACTGAGGTCGGAAATCGAATCTTCTTTGAAGTAGGACCCGTCTGCATTTAAGTCACCCAGTACAATAAAATCCTGCTCGTCCGGATACATGCCCCGTGCATATTCTACAACATCATCGAGTGCATTAATCTCATCTGTTGCTTCGTCAGGATCGGTGTGAATGGTAAGCAGAGTAACATCGAAGTTGCCACCCAATGCCTCGAATGAAGCGATATAAGGCTGCCTGTGGAACGGATCGGTGCCGGCAGGTTCAGGGTAGGTGTGAGGTTCTCCAACCTGTTTCACGGTCTGTGTGTTGTAGATGTAGGCGTATTGTTCCTTGCTGGTGGTGCGGCCAAGACGTTCACTTACCACATACTCATACTGCGCACCATTTGAGTTGACCACATCTAATAGTTCAGGCAGGGCGGTCTGTGATATGTCTCTGATCTCCTGTATGGCTACGATGTCATAGGTGCGGATGATCTTACCAAGTACGTCCATTACTTCTGGCTTGTCTGCTTTACTGACTCCGAAAACCTGGATGTTGAACGCGCCTATGCGGAGTATATCGCTGTTTTTGGTGTTGTCAATGATATCCGGTTGTGTGGAGGGTACTGGTACATTGTTGTTTTGTACTATTGAGGATACTGCCATGTCCGGGGCTACGCATCCTGCTGTTAACAGTAGGATTATGATGATGGAGATTGTTTTTAGGTGCATGGGTTTTGTCTTGGGGTTTATGTGAGATTAATGTGGTTGTGCATGTTTTTTAATTATATCTATGCATATTGCATAGAAATCATTAAAATTATTACAACATAGATTATTTTAGATTTGACTTTAAATGTTTCCATTTGATTATAGGATGGTCTTTTAGCTTCTCATTAAATATCCCATCATCATCAATCAAATCTGGATCAAAATTGCCCTGGATGTAAAATGTATCAATCATTTTGATCTCGTTTTCTTTTAATTGACCTATGATTATTTTTGTGAAATCCAGAACTTCCTTTTTGATAGTTTGGTAATCGAGATCATTTTCCAAATTAACCATTCTTGTAAGATTGTTAGAATACAATGATTTTTGAATGAGATCGTTTATATCAATTTCAGTTAATTTTGGTTTACCCATGAGTATGCTTTCAACAACAGCACACTTTCGAAACACATCGATATCGAAATCCTGTTTTGTAATTGTGTAAACATCATATAGGTCCCTGGCCGTTCGTCTCTTTAAAAAAGTGCACCATTTATTTGCAAACAATTCTTCTTTGAGTGGTGTTTTTATTTTGAACGTATCGTTTTTGCAAATATGGTTAAAATCCGCAAAGGTGTCTGATCTTAGAAGCGGAAATCTCCGCATGTATCCAATCTCGATTTGAAAACTGTCGATATTCCCAACTGAATTCCTGTAATGTACAACCATTCGACCAAGAGGGTAACTCGAATCGATCTTTATGTCATCATTTGTATATCCCTGAGTATGAAGTATCTGTTTTATCACTTGATCAATTCTGGTTCTAATTTCACCCCAATCCTCCTCATCAATATGGTGGTAATTGAAATCTAAATCCACAGAAAGCCTTGCAAGAGGTTTTGTGTAAATGAAGTTGATGGCTGTTCCACCAATTAGTGACAGCCGCTCTTTTAAGAAGGAGACGTCCATCATTTTTTCAAGCATGGTTGAAATGCGGCACACTTTTTCAATTTCGAGTTTATGAAAACCTGTCATTTCCGGCATTTCATCATAATTGTACATCGTTAACTTCCTTTATCTAAAGATATTCAACAAACTCCACCGGAACGTAGAGATTCCAATCTTTATTCAAAATGCCAGGGACTGATATTTCAAGGTATTTTGGTTTCTTTGATTTATGTGCTTTAATTTGGTTTAACGTTTCATCACTGAGATGTTCATAGAACACAGAATGTTCACGTAGCAGTTCGAGTACAAAACCAACTTTAGCATAAAGACTTTTTTTGTTGTACATGTCGAGAACTTCAATGATCTTATTAAAATCAAGTCCACTTAAGACACTGAGACTTTTGAGGCATTCCTCCCATCCACCAACATAATCCGGTCTGTCCACACAATCAACAAAAGTGCGTTCTTTACTGCTCATTTTTATTTCAGTGGTGTGGTACTTTTTTGTTTCGATGCCAAATGAAATGTCTTTTGTAAAGACTGGCTTAAAGTTAAGGTTCTGGTACTTAAAAGAAGAAAAACGATTTGCAGGAAGGATTGTGATGTATACTTCGTTATAATGACTATATGCTGACCCATAATATTCAAGGGCAGAATGGAACCCAAGATAATAGCGATCCCTGATCTTACTTGCGATGATTAATTTATCTGAAATGTGTGTTTTTGATTCCTCCAATGGAGACAAGACTGCATATAATCCTTTTCTGATCTTTTGAAGTTTTCCTTCCCCGAGCAGTTTGGCTGTATATTCCCCATAAATGTATTTAGGGATGAGTGCAGGACTGAGTGTCAATTCAACGATCTCAAGGGCTGCTTTTTCAATCTCTTTGGATGTGACAACTTTCTTTTTAAGCAAATCTTTGTAAAGTAGGTCTCTTTTTTTGATCATTATTAATTATTGTGTTTTCAAGTATTTTAAAGTTATCTATGCTTTTAGCATAGTTAATAGTAAAAATATAGATATATACTCTCACTTCTACAAAAATCATGTATTGATCTGCATCTTCTAAAAACTACATGCTTTCTGCTTGATTACAGTGACGTGACATACCGCCGTCTACAAAACGGCAGCCTCCTGCTTCTTGGACGTTCCAACGAACATCTCCACAGGCGTAAATTCGAGCATGTCCTGCCCTACTTTCGGTAGTATAGATGCCGGATCGACGCTATTTTTTACATCCGGCTTTTTTTGAGCAGATACAATATTTTTCACTGAATCGGGATCCATAATAGGCTCCACCAATTCATTACGTGCGACATTTATTGCAGAGAGCACAGTATCATACACCTTACGTTCAACCGGAAGCAATTTGTCCATATCCGGCTTTGCGGACCTGTTCGAAAATGCGCTTGATGTTGCACGTGTAGTTATCTTACGCAGGCGTCGAATGAAAATTACCTCTATATCCGTGATAGCACTTTGTAATTCATCCTCCAGCATCTTCGATTCTGCAGAACGGGGATTATTGATATTTTTTATCTCGCCCTCCAACTCGCGTATGTACACATCCACAGAATCATAAAAATCCGGGTGAAGCGATTTTAATGAAGAACTGCTTTCATCCCGTAGTATGGATTTCAATTCAGTTCGATCCATATTCTGCTGCCCCCCTGCACATTAGATACATAGCGGCATATTCGGGCACCTCAACTGTACCCTCACCCGGCTCGACCACAAAATCATTGCCTTTCATCTGCACCGAAAATGGTTTTATTATTTTTAATTGTACCGACTTATCACTGAACACAACCGCATCACTTAGCGGATCAAAAGTTTCCAACTCTGAAATAGAAAGTGCAGTCACACGCATTCCGGATCCCCCGTGAAGTGAACCGGGCAGACGTATCAAACGTTTGACATCCGCAGTGACAGGTTCATCAACACTTACTGACATTTCGGATACAGCCTGATTTGCAAGTGCCTTTATCATATATGCTCCCCCGTTGGTAAATCTGCGCTAATCTGCGGATTATCGTCTAAATTTTCATCCACCGATTTCGCAGATTTTTGCAGATCTGAAGTTTCCGCAAAAATGCGCTGTTCCCTGACAAGCTCAGCCCGCAACTCCCTTTCACTTGGCAACACGAGTTTGTATTTGGTTGCAAAGAGCTGTTCATTACCATGCAAAACAGAGTAATGAACAATGGACTTGTCTTTTTGAGCGCACAGGATGATCCCGACTGTGGGATTATCCTCCGGCCCCCGCCGCAGATCGTCATATATCCGCACATACATATCCATCTGACCAATGTCCTGATGAGCGAGTTCGGTGGTTTTCAAATCGAATATGACAAAACACTTGAGAATGTAGTTGTAGAAAACGAGATCAATGTAGAAATCTTTTGATTCAGTGCTGATGCGCTGTTGGCGGGCGACGAAAGCAAAACCCTTGCCAAGTTCAAGCAGAAAAGACTGGAGATTCTCAATCAGAGCGTCTTCGAGCCTGGATTCAAGGAGCTTTCCTGTGTTTGGGATGCCAAGGAATTCAAGCACCACAGGATCGCGGACGAATTCGCGAGGTGTAAGCTTAAGGGCATTGAGATTTGCAGCCGCTTCTTCCCGCACAGGTTGTCGATCCTGGCTGGCCAGCAGACGTTCATAATATAGGGTGCCGATCTGCCTATCAAGTGCCCGGGTGCTCCAGTTCTGCCCTGCTGCCTCATTCATATACCAAAGACGAGCAGCAGTTTCGTCGATTCGAAGGAGAGAGCGATAGTGGGTCCAGCTCAATTCGTGACGCAGTGCGTCACATTTTGGGAAGGCCTTATAGAAAAGACGCATGTAGCGCAGGTTTGAAGCATCAAAACCTTTGCCAAACTCGGTTGTAAGGCTTTGAGCCAGATCAGCGAGCAAGCGCTTGCCATATGCAGCACGGGCGGCTCCGCCTTGCTCGAATTCGACGATGTGTTGTCCGACTGTCCAGCAGGTTTGAACTTGCACAACATCCACAGCGTGCAAGACTTGTTGGCGGACTGGAAACGGCTGTTGATTTCTTCTTCATGAATATGCACCTCCCATGATTTCACCCAGAAGTTGTTTTGAATTGAACTTCACGTTGTTCTTAGTGACATACCGCCGTCTACAAGACGGCAGTTTCCTGTTTCGCTGACGTTCCAACAAACATCTCCACATTAGAAATGCGGGGTCTTGCATGGCGCCCCTGCACCCCAATGGGATAATTACTATAACTGGGGTTGGTTAGAATGTCCCACTTTCACCACTTTTCCGACAGTCTCTACAAAAACAAGAAAGATGAGTCGGAAGAAGAGGCAGTAAGAAATGCCGGTTTTGTGCAGTGCATCACAAACTGCACAAAATATGTGTGGACTACCCCTCCCTGCCGCTATGCGGCAAGGAAGGTTTTTTCTGCAAAATACGCTCAAATAAGTATAAGTACAAGTTATACTCATCCTAAAATATAGGTTACAACATGAATACTATAATGAAAGTTGGTCCAAAAGGACAAGTGGTGATTCCTCATGAATTCAGGCATGCTTTGCATATCTCTCCGGGCTCAAGAGTGTTGTTCAAACTAAAGGACAATAAACTGGAAATAGAAAAACCTTTGATGGATGCTGTTTCTGTTTTTAGGGAGACTGCAAAAGGTATGGGTAAACTCAAGTTTGCCCCTCACGAAGCATACGATGAAGAACTGGAAGAGAGGGTAAATTGAACTATCTTGATTCCAATCTTATCATCTATGCAATTCTTGATGATACGAAAATCGGTAATTGGTCAAGAGAGGTATTGGAACGTGTACAGAATGCTGAAATTCCGGGATGTACGTCATTTTTAACATTTGATGAAGTTTATTACAAAGTTAATAAGATCAAAGGCACCGACATTGCAATTAAAAACCTTGAAGCGTTTTTATTAATGCCAAATATGAGGTTCATTGATGTTAACGATATTATAATATGGAAGTCTCTTGAACTTATAAAAGAATATATGTTTCTTCCACGAGATGCCATTCACGCAGCAACTGCTTTAATTGCAGGTGCAGATACCATAATATCACAGGATGCCGATTTTGATAATATTAAAGGTCTGAAAAGAACATGGATGATGTGAACTATCCCTGCCACTACGGCGAGGAAAAGTGTTCTGCTTCATTAAGGTGACACACCGCCGTCTACAAAATGGCAACATCCTGATTCGCTGATGTTCCAACGAACATCCTCGTATTTCTAATACGAGGTCTTGCATGGCACCCCTGCGCCCCAATGGGATAAACAATCAACGATTTCATTACATATATCAGGATTCAGAACATTTCTCTGTGCACCCATGTGTGAATACAGTTCATCCAAGTGAATTACATTTACTTTTGGAGAATAGACTTTGAGTTGTACTTTTGAGTTTGGGAAGATGACTATTGTGTTGAAAAACCAGACCGAATTTTAATTCAGCAGATATTTAGCCGGATAACGAAAATCGGAAGTATTAATAGTGGTTAGCACTGATTAATGACGAAGGTATTGAGGTTTATAACCCCATTTAGATCATTTCAACTCTAGAGATTTCAGAGAAACTCGAAAATCCCAATTTAATTTATTTTTATTTACAGGTGAGAAATCACATCTGACCATCGCTTCTTTAAACTGCTTATTTGTGATGAAGAAACCATCTGGTGTTTGTTCAAAAAGAAGTTTAAGCGCATAACTGGTGTAATTTTGATTTGATGTTTTTTGTGGGAGTATATTTAATGTTATCCAATTATCCAAAGCATTTTTTTGAATATCTGGTAATTCGTATTCACTCGTATCTTTCTTTCTTTTTGTCATATTGATACTGAATGATTTGGAAATATATAATTCACATCCTCTTTAACAAAGAAATGGATTGACTTTTAAAATTAGAAGTCAATCCACATCCCCATCAATCCAAAACTCCGCATAAACAGGATAATGATCCGATACAGCAACCGTCTCATCCAAACTTAACCCATACTCAAGATCATACCGCAAAACACCGGCATTGCCGGTAAAATCACTTGAATCGGTGAGTATGATCCTGTCGTAAGTATAATCCGTGGATTTCGTAGTGGTATCCAGAGTATTGTCAATACACCAGTAATACTCACTCAGGTCGGAAGTTGAATCTTCATCGAAATAAGAGCCGTCTGCATTCATATCACCCAGTACAATGAAATCCTGCTCTTCTGGATACATGCCCTGTGCATATTCAATAAGAATGTAATTTGTGATATAGATTTTACCATATAGAATTTCTGTGTACTTCGTGCCCTCTGCGA
>JAUSPM010000049.1 GCA_030655675.1 Methanosarcinaceae archaeon
CGCTGAGGGCGCAGAGTTGCCAATGTAAGATCCTCTGCGTACTCAGCGTGCTCTGCGGTGAATTTTTGTTCCATATTTACTGGAATAACTGGATTTTGGAACCGTTTCCAGTCCGATAACACAAATTATTTTAAATAGCCGACCATTTAAGCGGTTATGAAAATAGGCGTACTCGGACCAAAAGGTTCGTATTCTGAAAAAGCGGCAAAACAGTGGATAACTGAACAGAAATCCAAAGATCAGGTTTCATTGGAATATTACAGTGACATACCCGACACAATTTCTGCAATTGTTGACAGAACCGTTGACATCGGGATAGTCCCAATTGAAAATTCCATTGAAGGTTCAATCGGCATCACACTTGATATGCTGCTTGAAAATGATCTCAATATCATTGGCGAGATAGTAGTACCAATAGAACATTGTCTCTTATCAAAAGGAAAACTCTCAGGCATAAGAGTAATCCTATCACACCCTCAGGCACTTGGACAATGCCGCCAGTTCATAAAAACACATTTTGAAAATGCTGAGATAAGGACAACCGGCAGTACATCCCATGCCGCAAAACTCGCAAACGAATTCGATGAGATGGCTGCGATCGCATCACGCGAATCCGCAGAGATGTACGGGCTTGACATACTCATACCCAACATTCAGGATCGGAAAGAAAACCACACACGATTCGTTGCAATAGAGGCACATGATGGCGTAAGTTTAAAAACCGAAAGATCATCTTCTTCGAAAGATAACTTCAAGACATCGATTATAATATATCTGAAAAAAGACCGACCTGGCGCTCTGTATGAACTCATAGGCGAGTTTGCAAAACGAGACATAAACCTGACCCGAATCGAGTCACGTCCTTCAAAACGTGTACTTGGGGATTACATATTCTACATTGATTTTGTAGGTCACATCGGCGATGCAATTATAAAAGATGCTCTCAATAATATAACTTCAAATGTTGGAATGTTAAAGATGCTCGGATCATACCCCACATGCAACTTCGAGTATAATAGCAATCCTGACAGTAACAGTAACAACGACAATTAGAATAGATCAAAACGGTGCTCCATCATGGACATAGATAAATTTATAAAAAAACAAAATTCTGCGCTCAAAAGGTATCGGCGCATCTATATCTTATTGGATTTTGCCGCGATCTCATTCATATTATACACACTATTTTTCATATTCAACATGGAAGGTGTCTTTTCCATGGTGAGCATTTTTGAACTTCATATTGGGTCAACCTATCAATTAATGGATTATTCAATTCCATTTGAAACACTTGGATTGGCAGTTGCATCTGTCATTCTTTCACTCATTATCACCATCATTCTGCACATCCGCGACAAAAGATCGAATGTTTTTAATCTTGTTGAAAATAAGTATCCGATCCTTTTTGAGCGACTCAGGACTGCTTACGACAACCGCAAAAACAGCAACATCATTGTTGATAATCTTCTGACAAATGTCATGATGGATACAAAAACGGTCAGGTCATCGTCGTTCCTGAACAAAAAAAGACTTGCATTTGGAATTATCGCACTTTTAGCCACATCATCATTCTTTACGTATGTTACAATTTTAGACTATCGCACAGATATCACACCCGAAGATATATCTAAGATCATTGAAGAACTTCCATTAATAAAAGAAGAAGAAACACAACCTGAAGGACTATTACCTGAAGGCGGAGATGATAGCGAAGGTGATGAGGGTGGCAATGAGAATCTCTTTGGCGAACCTGCAATAATTGTGATAGAGGGTGAAGAGGTCGATCTCACACTTCCACCGGGTACCGGACAGGGATTTACCATCAAAGATGAAGGCGAAATACGAACTGAGGATTTTGAACGTTCATCTGCGTATGATATCCGTGTGATATCATCACAAGCGTATTATGAAAGCCTACCAGAAGGTTATGATGATATCATAAAAGCATACTTTGAGGAAATGGCACAGTAGTAGTTGGTAATGAATTGTCAACATTCAATAATACAAATAACAACTCATAGACATGATAAATACAAAATGACGGTAACATTAACGATAACATTAACGATAATAGTAACATAACAGGAGAACATCAGATGAATTCTACAGGCGGAACATCACAAACATATCGCAATACAAGTGAAGCGTTTACTGCACTTTTCAATGAGATCGGCAAGGTAATTGTAGGCCAACATGAATCGGTTGAGCAGATTATTATTGCAATACTCGCTGACGGGCATGCACTTGTTGAGAGCAATCCCGGACTTGGGAAAACCCTTACCATATCAACGATCGCAAAGGCAATGGACCTGAAATTTAGCAGGATACAGTGTACACCTGACCTCATGCCTGCTGACATCACAGGTACACACATCATTGAGGAGAGGGACGGAAGAAAAGAGTTCAAGTTCGAAGCCGGACCGATCTTTGCGAACATTGTACTTGCGGACGAGATCAATCGTGCATCCCCAAAGACACAATCCGCACTGCTTGAAGCCATGCAGGAGAAACAGGTTACAGCGGGCAATGAAACGTTTGTACTGGATAAGCCGTTCTTTATACTTGCAACACAAAACCCGATCGAAATGGAAGGCACATTCCCTTTGCCTGAAGCACAACTTGACAGGTTCCTGTTAAAGATACTTGTGGATTACCCAACACTTGAAGAAGAGACCGAGATCGTTAACCGCTACACTCAATCTACGGTAATACAGGTAAACAAGGTCATTGACAAAAACACATTGTTGGATCTCCAAAAATTTGTCCGTGACACGCCGATCGCCGATGACATTAAAGCGCGTGCGATAAAAATTGTTATGACCACGCGTGCATGGGGTAAACATATTGAATATGGCGCATCCCCGCGAGCATCGATCGGACTGATACTTGCCGCCAAAGCACGTGCTCTTATTCATGGCAGGGATTATGTGAGCAATGAGGATATCGAGGTTATGGCATATCCGATACTGCGACACAGAATAATCCTGACATTCGAATCCGAGAGGCAGGGCGTATCAAAAGATCAGGTCATCAAAGAGATGCTTTTGCAGATCAAATAGTCACACCTATCAACTTCAATGAACGGCAAAAAACATACGATCGATATTGATTTTTTCAGGCAGCTTGACCGCTTTACATTCATGGTCAAAAAACGGGTGTCCACTGCCTATGCCGGCAGCCGACGCTCCATCCATAGCGGACGCGGTATTGATACTATCGGATATAGGGAGTACAATCCGGGTGATGACCTAAGATCGATCGACTGGAACGTCTATGCCCGTTCTGAAAAATTGTATGTGCGCCAGTTCGAGGAAGACAAATCCCTTACAACCCATATTCTGCTGGATGCCAGCAATAGTATGGACTATTCCTCCGGCAAAGTATCAAAGTTCGAATATGCTGCCATGCTTGCAGCAGGTTTTGCATATCTTGTCACAAAAGACAATGATAAGTTCGCAATATCAACATTTGCTGAATCTGTGAATATCTCAAAACCCCGCCGTGGCCGACGACACCTTGTGCGCACTCTTGAACATTTGGGAGATACAGAACTTGGCGGAAAAACTGCAACCAATGAATCTATTATAAATTATGGACACATGATCCATTCACGCTCGCTTGTTGTTATTATTTCAGATTTCATGGACGACCTTGAATCAATCAATGCGGCAGTACGAAGACTCGCAGATCATGACCTGATACTGGTCCAGGTGCTCGATCCCGCCGAGAGAGACCTTAAAGTGCACGGACATTCCAAACTTCTGGATCTGGAAACCGGTGATGAGCTAAAAACGTATATCAGCAAAAACTTCAAATCGGAATACCAAAAACACCTTGATAACCATATCAGTGGCATCCAGGAGATATGTTCACGCGTCGGTGCCGAGTTCTACACTTTTACAACAGATGTGCCTGTCTTTGACGCTTTCTTCCACACACTTAGCAGGAGGCGATTGTAATGCCATTCACAACTACTCTTGCACTGGCAGCACTTGCCAGCGTTATACCCCTTATCATCTTATATTTGTTACATCCAAAACCACTTGAGATACATCTCCCTACCCTGATGTTCCTGATGAAAGTACAGGAAGAGAAAAAGCGATTCTACTCATCCATAACCAGACTCATAAAAGACCCCCTGTTCCTGACGCAATTACTTGTCCTGATATTTCTCTCAATTGCAGCAGCAGGCCCGTTTTTCACAACTGAAGAACCGTTGAGTGGAGAACATACTATACTCATTATTGACTCGTCAGCAAGCATGCAGACAGATGAGCGATTCAATGATGCAGTTTCAATTGCACAGAATTATGTGAGTAAGAAGAACAGCATCATCCTTGCAGAGAACGTGCCTGTGGTCATACTTCAGGATGTAGGTGCATCGGGTACAAATGACGCACTTGAAAAACTACAACCAAAGGCTACAGTTGCCGATCTTTCAATGGCGATATCAAGCGGGATGCGCCTTCTGTCCGATGAAGGTGGCAGGATGATCGTCATTTCCGATTTCACGAATTGGGACGGGGACGACCCTGTAACTGCCAAGAGCCTTGCGGAATCCTATGGCATCAAGGTGACATTTGTCAAGGTCGGAAAAAGCGCAGATAATGTAGGAATTATCAATGGATGGCTTGAAGCCGGCGAGAAGGGATATACCTACAACTGCATAATCAAGAACTACAAGGATACATCCGAACAGGTGAAGGTCGAGATCAGTACAAATGGGAATAGTGATGTATCCAAGACCATGACACTTGACATTGCGGCACGTTCCACAAAACAGTTCATGCTAACCAATCTCGGTACCGGAATTACAAAAGTGAAACTTGCGAACGCGGATAATCTAATGGTGGATAATACAGCCTACATTTCGATCCCTAAGACCACACAACAGAATATTTTGTTGATCTCTGATAATGGAAAACTGCCTTCAAAAACTGCACTTTCACTTATCCCGAATACCGAAATCACAATTGCAAAGAGTGTTACTTCTGATGTGAATGAAAATGATGTAGTAATTATTGCAAACAAAGACACTGCCCTATCCAAAGAAGAGATCGCAATACTTGATGGTTTTATAAACAAGAATGGCGGAAAGGTTGTGTTCATTGCAAGCGATGCACTTGCGCCGGGTATGGCAGATTTTGACCTGTTCAAACTGCTGCCCGTGAAACCACTGGGAGTCACAAAAGCTACTGATGGCGTGTCCCTTAAAGTTGTACAGGCTACACGACTTACTGAGGACATGAAGTTCGACGAGGTTGCGGTGTACAGATACCTCAACGTGACACCAAGAAGTGATTCCACAACTCTTGTGGCTACAGAGAACGATATTCCCATACTAACATACCAACCGATCGGCAGCGGTACCGTTGTATATTTTGGACTTAACGATGCACTTGGTGAGGAAGCATGGGGCAATTTCCACAACCTGCCCGAATATCCAGTCTTTTGGGCAAAACTGATTGGCTGGCTCGGAGGAGCCGGGGACATTTCTGATTACAATGTAAAAACAGGCGCGATAACCGCACTCTCAAAAGCCCAGGATTATTCAGCACCAAGCGGTACAATGTCAGGCAACCGCGTGCTTTATGATGAGATCGGTATCTACGAGGTTGCAGGTAAGAGAATTGCAGTTAACCTCTACAATGACAGGGAATCGGATACGACCGTGGATGCATCGGATGTTATTGAGCGCTCACTTTCAAAAACCGAGCCCAGTGTTGTGAGAGCTACGACTTACACTGCCAAAAAGGATATTGACATCTACCTGATAGCAGGTGTGTTCTTACTGATGTTGCTTGAGATACTTATCATACGAAAGCGAGGTGAACTATGACACTTCCACTCGAAAATCCGCAAATGCTGTGGTTGATCCTTCCATTACTGGCTGTCGGCATTTACCTGATACGAAAAGGTGCAAAGACCGGACTTGTTGAATCAAGGCTCATTATAGCATTGCTGCTTATCATCGCACTGGCATCACCTTATACACTTGTCACCAAAACGACAATGGACGAGACTCCGAACCTTGTCATAATCTCGGATGAAACTGCCAGCATGCAGTTATTTGAAGAAGGCACAGCATCCCGAATATATGAAGCACTTACCGCACAGACCCCAACAACGATCGTTAAGGTCAGCGGGGATAAGACTTCGATCGGGGATGCGATCGTCCAGTATTCAAGTGGCGATAACCAGATCGTGCTCGTTACTGACGGAAACAACAATTATGGCAAAACTTTGGAGGATGCGTTCAAGTTCGCGAAAGAGACCGGGACGACGGTGTATTCTATTGAACCTGAACTTAAGGTCAATGATCTTAGTGTGGAAATAAAGGGCGACAAGACGGTTGTCATCGGGAATAAGAATGAATTTGAAATAGTTGTATCACAGGCAGAGATTGTTGAAACTGATTACAACATTAAAGTCTATATTGACAATGAACTTCTACGCACCCGTACTCGATCCACGAGTCAAGAACCTATGAAAATTTCATACTCATTCGAGTCACTTGGAGCACACACGATAAGTGTTACCATGACACCTTCCGGTCAAGACAGGGATCATATCAATAATGTATTCTACAAATCCATATATGCGGTCCCAAAACCAAAGATACATTTGATAACTGATGATACAACATCACGGCTTGCCGAAATATTATTCGACCTGTATGATGTTTCAACAACTGGCGAACTATCTGACATTGATGACAAAAAGGTTGTTGTATTTGACAATAAAAATATCAAATCCTTATCTGAGAATGATGTTAAAAAATTGAAAAAATATGTGACAGACGGAAATGGTCTTGTTGTTGTCGGGGGTGAACGTTCATACGATTACGGTGATTATCTTGATTCATCTTTTGAAGAACTGCTACCAGTAATGTCTAAACCAACTGACTGGCGTGGTGGCAGGAGTGTGGTGCTGTTGCTTGATGTTTCACCAAGTACATCCGCACACGGTACGCAGGATGATATTTTAAGCAATGCGATATTCACGCTTCAAAACCCTAATTTAAGAGACGCTTATGCCGGTGTAATTGCTTTTGGAAGCACAGGTGTAGATGTATCAGGTGGTTTTGTACCACTCAGTTCGGATTCTAATGTTTTTAATCTTGAACAGAAAATCAAGACATTAACACCAGGTGAAAGTAGCACCACATCACTGGATCAAGGGCTTATAATAGCACAAGAATGGTTAGAGGGAGAAGTTGGAGAACTTGATGTAATTATCATATCAGATGGTGGAATTGAAACATCATATGATGTCGGTCTGGAGATTGCATCACAACTTCATCAGGCTGGAGTGAACTTGTATTATGTACATGTAAGATCAAGCGCACCATCACAGTATGATGATAGAAGTGTCGCATATGCACAAACATTGATGAATGAAGTTGAAGGTATGTACTTCCCGATCAAGATTGGACAGCGTGCGAATATTATCTTCGAGGATCTCGAAAAACCACCTGAAAATGAAACCATCACTCTTTACGTATTCCCGCTGATCGAATATAACCCCAAACATTTCATTACCCGCAACATCGAGATCGTGGGCAATATCACAGGCTACAATGACGTTACGCCAAAAGCAGGTGCGGATAGGATAATAATCACATCAACCGGAAAGCCTGTACTCACCACATGGCGATACGGACTTGGCAGGGTTGCATCCCTTACCACTGATAACGGCAAGGGCGGCGATAATTACTGGAGTTCGCAGATGTATGCAGGTAACAATTCAAAACTCACATCCGCCACTCTCAACTGGGCTATCGGTAATCCACGCATAGAAGAAGGAGCGGTTCTTGAGGGATTGGATACATGGTTTGGCACGCCTGTAACGCTTACACTTACGATGTATGATGAGGGAGTGCTGCCAACACTGAAACTTGATGGTACTGAGCCTGTCGAACTTTCAGTGACAGGCAAGAACACCTACGATGCTACGATCGACCTAGGGTTTAGCGGTATGCACGACATTTCAGGTTATCCGGTTGCTGTGAATTATGCACTCGAATATCGCGATGTCGGGTTGAATGAGGAACTGCCGGCTCTTGTCAAATCCAGTGGCGGAAAAACATATACTGAACGAGATGCACGCGCGCTGCTTCTTGGAGATGCTAAAGCGAACTCGGAGAGGGTTGTTCAAGAGCCTATGAACTGGAAGATGTACTTTATCATTGCAGCACTATTGTTGTTCCTGCTGGAGATCGTGATTCGAAGGACCAAGGAAATACAGGCGGCAAAAAGGGCTGAGAAGATGGGGATGTAAATATTTGATTTGTAGATTTACTTTAAATGCTACAAAAGTTTAATAAATAGAGTAGACATAAATGAAAATATGAATGTTGCAATTGCCGATGATGCTATTCCTGTTGTTAAAGAGTCAATACAAAAAGAAGTAGTACTGTTGGAATCGAAAAAGCATCTGGTGGAAACTGAAATTTTGGAGTTCGAAGAAAAGTATCATTTAAAATCCTCTGAATTCTTGGTTAAATTCAAAAGCGGTGATCTTGATGATTCACAAAACTTTTTTGAATGGTGGGGACTTTTAACAGGTCTTAAAAAGATGGAAATGAACATTAGATCAATGTCAAATTCTCGAATACCTTGAAATGACTTGTATTAAAGGTGAATAAATTCAGACCCCTGTTTATCGCAACAGCTGCAATCATTGAATCAAATCGTGGAACTTTTTGACCTTTTCTTTCTGCTTCAACTTCAAGTCTGGCAGAGAGATTTGTATCATCTTTATTGAATTCAATTATATCAAGCAATAATATTTTGTCAATCTTTCCCCGTGTTTTGTATTTGTATAAACCAAATAGAATTTCGTGTAAATTCAAAGAATATAGGGTGATGTCTTCTCCGATTTCCTATATCTTCTTTAAAGTTGCATCCCCCTTTTCCGAGTTTTTATCAAATATCTCGATCAGAACATCTGTGTCAATAAGGATCAATATCTTATCTCCTTTCTTTTCTCAGATATCTCTTTTAATAGCATTTCTTTATCATCGATTTCAACAAAACCACGCAGTGCCTTAAGTTTATTGACATTGCTTTTGGATTTTGCCAATCGCTCAAATAGTGTGCTGAAACTTTCATTGTTTCTTTTTAGCGAAACGAGCATTCGATATACATCTTCTCTTATGATGATTATTTTAGTAGTCATAATATATGTTTATGTAAAAATACACTTAAAGGCAACTATGCCGAATACAGTATTAAAAATGATATTGTTGATCTGAATGTAAACGAATATTTCCTTGTTGAGATATGGGTTGCGCCGCCTGGCGGCGGTTTGAATCGGCATAAAAATATCCAACTGGTCTTACCTCATCCCCTGCTCACAAACTCATGAGCAGATGCCGCCGCAATCGCGCCATCACTTACTGCTGTCACAACCTGACGAAGCGGTGTTACCCTGCAATCCCCTGCGGCATAAATGCCTTCAACAGAGGTTTCCATTCTGTCGTTTGTAATAATGAATCCTGCCTCTGTTTTGTCAACATCAACAAAATCAGTGTTCGGAACAATGCCAACATAGATGAAAACGCCATCCATAGCCATTTCTTTTGTATCACCGGACTTTACGTTCTTGAGTACTACCTTTTTGACACTGCCATTTATATCATCACTGCCCACGATCTCTTCAAGAACCGTGTCAAAGATGAATTCTATGTTATTCTTTGAAAAAGCTCTGTCCTGTAATACTTTTGAAGATCGGAGTTCATCTCGCCTGTGTACGACATAGACCTTGCTTGCAATATTTGATAGAATTAGGGCATCCGTTATTGCAGTATCACCGCCTCCAATGACAGCAATATTCTTACCCCTGAAAAAAGGTCCATCGCATGTTGCACAGTAGGAAACACCCCTTCCGGCAAATTCCTCCTCACCCGGTATACCGAGATGTTGAGGATTCGCACCGGTTGCAACGATTATAGTCTTTGTCTCAAATTCTCCTTCATCAGTAGAGATAATTTTCTTGTCGCCATTAGACTTTATGCTAATGACTTCGCCATCCCCCGTAATCACACCGGCCTCTTCTGCATGTTCCTTGAACTTATCCATCAATTCCATGCCGGCAATGGATGAAAAACCCGGGTAATTCTCAACAATCTCGGTTGATGCGATCTGTCCGCTTATCACATTCTTTTCCAAAACAAGAGTATCAAGTCCGTATCTCACGGCATATATACCTGCACTAATTCCGGCAGGTCCGTTGCCTATGATAACCAGATCGTACATAATACATGCAACTCCTTATTTTGATACGAATGCTGCGGCTTTGAGTTTTTCCGGAACACCAATAAACTCCACTTTGCCATCGATTATTGTTGTAGGCACGCCATGTATGGAATACTCCTTAACAAGTGCCATACCTTCCGGTGTTTCCAGATCTAACTCTTCATACTCAAAATCATACTTGGATTTCAGATCCTTCCAGAGTTTCATAGCCGTTGGGCACACGTTACACCATTTGGCATAAACAAGAGTTACCTTCACCATTTCAAACACTCCATTGAATTTTAGTTACTTGATATAATTTCAATTGCTATTCAATTATCTTTGGAGTATATCAAATTAATCATGTTGATTATTTTTACTGTTGAATTTTCCACAATCTGCAAAAATAACTAACAAACTGGATTG
>JAUSPM010000051.1 GCA_030655675.1 Methanosarcinaceae archaeon
AGATTCCAAGAGCGGCACTTTTAGCTGATGAAATCGCTAAAGAAGCAGAATTCTTCTCTTTTGGAACTAATGATTTAACTCAGATGACTTTTGGATTCAGCAGAGATGATGTTGGCAAATTCCTGCCATATTATATAGAGCACGGAATACTTGACAATGATCCATTTGCAGTACTTGACCAGGACGGCGTAGGCCAACTTGTCAAGATCGGAATAGAGAAGGGACGATCCACACGTCCGAATCTCAAGATCGGGATCTGTGGAGAACATGGCGGAGACCAACAGTCGATCAAATTCGGCCACAAGATCGGACTCAACTATGTTAGTTGTTCCCCATACCGTGTGCCAATAGCAAGACTGGCTGCGGCGCAGGCTGTGTTGGAAAAAGATGAGTAGATAGTAAAAATTGGTATTTGTATAGATGTAATATGATGGCTGCGTAAATGTGATTATTCTATCTGAAACTAAAAATAATGCAACCGCCGTCAGGCGGCACGTTCCCTACATACTAAATTGAATAATCGAAATCGTTAGCAAACAGTGTACAAGAAAATCTTCGCTGATGCTCGGATTTACTCGAACTATATGTTTATAAAACATATACTATTAAAAACGTTAAAATGCGCTGGAAGCAATTGAAAATTCGATGTGTATGTAGGGCAACGCCGCGCTCTTGCGCGGGTGGTAGAATCGTTTTTATCATACACTCATTAAACACTCTGCACCAGCTAAACAAAAACAAATAAGTAAATCCAACACGTAAAACCCAATATGAGAACAAAGATGAATGAGAAGGTTGGCAACATTATGCGAATAACATCCTTCTCTCTTTACCCGAACTTTCGCAACCACGCGTTTGTCGTGATCATCCCATTAGCACTCTGAGTGATTATCGCCACCTTGTGGTTGTTGCCTCTTGGGTTTGTGTTATGTTTCTCCACAATATATCATCATTTATCATTATATATATAGTTTTTGACTTGACCATCTACATTAAAAACCAATTAGGGCACCGTATTTTTATATTTTTACTGTGAACTGCAAAATGAGATTTCTCTGGCAATATCATCCGTCATAAGACCACATACAGCATCAAAATCCTGTGATTGCCCCAGCGCCCACATGAGTTTAACGAGCGCAACTTCGGGCAACATATCTTCCCCTTCAATTGCACCGGCTTTCAGGATATCCCTGCCTGTATCGTAAACCCTGTCACACACCCTGCCACTGAGACACTGCGATGTCATGATGACCGGAATATTTGACTGCCGCGCACTCTCAATTGCCGGAATCCAGTCGGCTGAGACGTGACCAAGCCCTGTTCCTTCAATAACAATTCCGCGATAACCTGCATCAATGAAATATGATAATATGTCAGGGCTTGCACCTGGTGTGAACTTGACAAGCGCGCATTTTGGTTCAAATCCTACATGCAACTTTAACTCACGGCTGCCGCGCTTGATGTAATCTCCATTTGATTCTATCTTGCGCGTGGCGTAATCAACAGACCCGATGGGTTCTGCATTGATTGACTTGAATGCATCCCTTCTTGATGTGTGCATTTTTCGTACCTTTGTACCACGATGGATCAAACAGTAGTCATCAGAAGGAGTTCCGTGCATAACTACACACACTTCTGCAATATCGCTGATAGCAACTTCGGCTGCGCATATCGCATTCATGGCATTGTCACTGCTTGGCCTGTCCGCGCTTCGCTGGGAACCTACAAAAACGATAGGTACGGGTGTCTCGATCATAAATGATAGAGCAGCAGCAGAGTACATCATGGTATCTGTGCCATGTGCAACAATTATCCCTTCTGCACCGTTCCTGATCTCTTCGGCAACTGCACGGGCAAGTTCTGCCCAGTACTCAGCCTTCATATTCTCGGACAGTATATTATAGACAACTCTACCGCTAAAATCGGCGATCTCCGTTAGTTCAGGAATAGTGTTCAATATATCGTCTGCCGAGAACTGTGCACTCACTGCACCTGTCCTATAATCGATCTTGCTGGCAATCGTGCCGCCGGTTGATAGAATGGTAACTTTTGGGAGTTTTACGCCCTTCTTTTGCGTTTTCTTCTCTACTGCTTTGGTGGTGTAAGAAGGCAAATCCTGTTTTTTCGCAATTAAGGTTACTTTTGCATCTTCGGGACTGAATCCTGCATTGTACCCGCTATCCATTTTCAGTACGATATGACCTGTTGTACTTGGCATCACAATGCCTTCATACACCCTGCCATCTTTTTCAAGTTGCACCCTGTCGCCTTGTTCAAAATCCATGATGATCAATTTTCCAATTTATGACTTATTATTTACTTATACACTCGGCAACAACTCCAAGCAAGTTACTTATTGAGTCGTCGATACGCTTGTTCAAACTCTTAAGTTCCTGCTCATCTTCACCCAATTTAACCATATTGCTATTTAGGGATCTGCGTACCTCATCAGGGGCAGGTCCGCCTATGATGTTTCGTTTTTTGATGTTTGATCTGGGGTCAAGTGCTTCACGTACCATGTCTTCAGTCAACCCACGTCCTCTCAGGCTTTCACCAATAACATTATGCGCCACTGCATCAATCTCACCAAGTGTGGGTTCACCCTTTCCGCGCGATAGTACGCCTACGATCTGGTGCGCTGTCCTGAATGGTATACCTGTTGCCCTTACCAGTGTATCTGCAAGTTCGGTCGCTGTTGTGAAACCAATTACGGACTGTATTGCCATTATATTTTTTTTTACTTTCATAGTCCCGACCATACCTGCCATGATACGAACTGCAGCCCGTGTTGTTTCAATGGAACGCCAGATATTTGGTGTGGCTTCCTGAAGGTCGCGGTTGTAACTAAGAGGTAGTGATTTGCAGATCGATAGAAGCGACATGAGTGAGCCGATCGCAACACCACTTTTTCCTCTTATAAGTTCGGCAGTGTCGGGATTTTTCTTTTGGGGCATAATGGATGAGGTGGATGAATACATATCATCCAGTTCAATGAATTCGAATTCGGCTGTCGACCACATTACGATCTCCTCTGCCATTTTGCTTAAATTTATCATGATATTTGCAAACACACTGGCGGATTCGATCAAGAAATCACGACTACTCACGGCATCCATTGAGTTTTCTACGAGGTCGTCAAACCCAAGAAGTGTCTGCGTGCGTGCCCTATCGATATTAAAACCGGTAGAGGCGAATGCTGCTGCACCAAGTGGGCTCAAGTTAACCCTTGAATAAGCACTCAAGGTGCGGTCAAAATCACGACCGAATGCGTTTGCATGAGCGATAAGGTGATGTGCAAGGGTTGTTGGCTGGGCATGTTGCAGGTGAGTGAAACCTGGCATGAGTGTATCGATATTCTTGTCTGCAGTGCTGTATAATGAACCGCGAAGAAGCGCAAGATCGCCCATAAGTCCAAGCATCTCGTCCCGAAGAACAAGCCTGATACATGTAGCAACCTCATCGTTTCGTGAGCGTCCCGAGTGCATCCTGCCGCCGACATCTTCGCCTACGAGGTCGATGAGTTTTGATTCGAGTGATATGTGTATGTCTTCATAGGTGTGGTCGAGTTTATCGATCCCGCCTTCCTTTATCTTCAGAAGTCCTTCAAGTATGCTGGCACAATCACTTTCTTTTATGATGCCCTGTTCTTTGAGCATGACCGTGTGTGTCATGTCAACTGCAATGTCTGCTTCGAATATCCATTTATCAGCATCCATTGATGATGTGAACTTAGTTATCTCCTCATCAGGCGCGGTTGCAAGCCGACCTCTTCGCAAAATATCGCTCATTTTGTGCCTCGTCCCTGTAAAATCCGGTTGGTTTGTTGTTATGAATGTGTAAATATGTAGCGTGGTATGGAGTAAACACTTAAAAACAAATCGGTTTTTTGGGATTATGGGTCGGCGTTCTGGAGTTTAGCATACGTTTTTTAGAATTTTAGTGTAAATCTTCTCATGATGGTTTTGACACATTATTGTCAAAACAATTATTGTCTACACACTAATTATTAGTTAAAATTTTTAGGTAATATTGTCAAAATAATCCAATTCAAATAATAAAAACCCGTTCTGCTTTGCAAACTTTTCTGCTATATGTGTGAAACCGGATTTTGATATCACGGCAAAATATTCATTTCTTTCGTTATTATACCAATCAACAAATTTGGATTTCGTTTGTAGGTCCTCTAAAACACCAACATCTGTCTTTTTATTCTTCCATTTGCATTCGCAAAATAAGATATCTTTTGTGTTCTCGTTTAAAGCAACAATATCGATCTCATAGACATTTTTCCCCTTCTCTCCTTTAAATTTGCCCCATTGATTCCAACATTACGTGAGTAAATATTCGATAGATTAACAGAATTTATGGACTGGAGCGGAAGACTCTTTCGGCACCACATATTAGCAGAAAGGGGACAGTTCACTTTGCAAGTTTCAAAGCCGTTTTTAGATTAATAGTTTTGATCTGATTTTTAAGAGGTTTAAAATGATAGTCATCTGTTAAAATGTGTTTCACATTCTCAACTATTCCTGTCGCTGCAATGAGTGAATCAACAGTCGGAATCTCATAT
>JAUSPM010000055.1 GCA_030655675.1 Methanosarcinaceae archaeon
CTATATGGTCATCTATCTGGAAGATCTTTTCAATGGATTCAGCTTCGATCAGCCTGCTTGTAATTCTTTTATCAACCAGCAGTACTACTCCGTCTTTCGCTTTCACTCCAACTGCTGTTGTGCCTCGCTTTACCGCTTCCCGGGCGTATTCTACTTGGAAAAGCCTGCCATCAGGACTAAAAACAGTAATTGCTCTGTCATATCCCATTTGTGGTGCCATTTGCATGCTAAATTCATCTCCTCTAAATGTTAACTTTAATAAATCTAATATATGTGATATTGACTGGGACTATATGATATGTAACGACTATATGATATGTGACGTACAGTATAGTCTTTCCTCATTTATATGTGATTGCTATGTTGTTCTCACTACAATATTTACCAATTCATATCTTCAAAGGGTAAATACTTCGATTCCTTCTAAATACTTTTCTGTTGCACCCGCAACAGTACCTGATATTCCGAGTATGTGCACAATAACCCTCTTGCCACCTATGTGTGTAACAGTGGCAATAGCAGCGCGTGTCTGTTCGGTTTTGGTGTGCGCACACCGTATTATGCCTTTTGAATCTTCAAATGTAAGGATACGTATACCACATTCACTTGAACCGACATCTCCAATAAGTGAACCAACACATGAGAACATCTCGCGCAATAGCTCTTCTCTTGTTACATCATGTTCACAGATAAGTTCAAAAGCAAGATAGCGTTTTTTATCGCGTAATGTAGGTGGAAGGATCTTCAATTTGACTCACCTGCCTTTTCCGTTTCATTATCGATATTATCTATACCTATAACTTCCACTCCTTCCCGAATAAATCCTGAATCTTGTCGGTTCCTTTCTATTATCTTTGCCGGAACAGTTGATATGGCTGCTACAGCTTCATCTTTGTCCATTCCGAACAGCCCTGCAAGTGCTATCATTTCTCTTGGTGCGCGGAGATCGAAATATGATACTGCATTGCTTGTAAGTATCATTGGCACATCAAATTTCCTTGCAATTTCAACATTTTTCCTGAAATGAGAAAGTGTAATCACTCTACGGCCGCCGCTACCTTTGAAAATTGCATCAAGATTGAATTCAATCGCGACATTATTCTCACTTGCAGATTTTGCAAGAACATGGTTCAATCCGCTGTCTTTTGGTGTTATTGGGTGTGCCAATATGTCTACATTCCTGTTTTCTACAGCAGCACGATTGATATCCTCATCTCCGCCATGGACGATAAGGATATCTACATTATTGCGGTATTTTCCAATGAGCCCATGAAGTTTAGAAGGATTATTTGATACAAGCTCAATGCCACTGAACACCTCTAAATTATTCGCTTCAAATCCTGATGGTTTGGATTCAGTATTGGAATGGTTAGTTATTGCAATTCCAGAATAGCCAAAATGTTTTGCAAGAGCCGCTATTTCTGATGATGTATTTTTACCATCAGGTATGGAATGGACATTCAGGTCATAGAATTTTGGTTTAACCAAACAATTCCTCCACGATATTTCCGGCTTGTTCCCGATTTTGTGGATATGTGGCGATCTTGACTTTTACTGTGATCGCATCTGATGAAGAAGAAAGTTTCACTTTATTCAGATAAGCTGCCTGCTTATCGAGTCTGAAATGAAACATTTGGTCATCATCCAGACGATCCGGCATCTCACTGCGAAGTAATTCTACATCCTCAGGATGCATATTCTGCCGAACAAACTTTACAAATGCAAGGCAATCCTGCTTACGTGTGATATTAGCACTTAATATTGAGATCGGATTTTTATAGTACCCATCAATATTTGTGATCTCAACGATATCGTCAGTATTTCCGTCTCTGATCTTAGATTTAGAAATGGAATTCAGTAAAAAAAAATCCAGGGCACTTCTGACCCTGGATTTATCTTCTGTTGAGTGTGCATTTACACGTAAAATTATATGGTGTATCACTTGCCTCTATTCTGGTTTGATCTGAGACTTGGTCGGGTCTTTTCAGTACCTTTTCCACGTTTCAACATACCTCTGCCCTTCTTACCTGCACTAGTCTTTCCACGGAATGCACGTCCCTTTTCAGTGTTTGCACAGATCCAGTTAAGGTTCTTATCGCTCTTGATCACAGGATGACTTGGGTCTACAAGAATTACTTCATACCATCTGGATTTACCATCTTCGCCCACCCAGTATGAATTCAGAACTTCCATATTAGGATATTTTCTGGATGCGCGTTCTTCAGACATTCTCTGGATGCTCATTCCAGTGGTCATCTTGTTCTTACCCATACGCTGGGTACGTCGTCCACGGACGTATCTTGATTTTCTCATTCCACCGCGGCGAACTTTTGTACGCACGACAATGATGCCCTGCTTTGCCTTGTAACCAAGTGTACGTGCACGGTCAATACGTGTTGGGCGTCTTATACGTGTGACGGAGCCTTCTTTTCTCCATTCCTGAAGTCTTTCCCATCTAAGGTCACGCACGTAAGTCTCATCTGGCTTTTTCCATGCGTCTCTGATATATCCATAAAAAGATTTAGACAATTTGTTTCACCTATGTTTCATTTTAGTTTCACGGTTCAGCTTTTTGATATTAAAAGCCACATTCCTACGGGATTTTATCCCGATAATGAAACTTGGCAGATTAATCACTTGATATAACTTAAAGGTTTGTATGGATTCTGTTATGATCGATCGAAGATCAATCCCGAAAACGTTAATAATCATAGTGACTGATAAATTAATGAGGTGAATCAAATGTCAAAGTTTCATAAGCGAGAAATTGAGCGAAAAGGAGCCAAAAAACATGAGGGATTGGAGGATAAACTGATTAAAGATAACCTCGAGGATCTAAAAGGAGAAGGCGGTGAAATTTTAGATTGAGCATCAAGGTGAATATAAAAGTACTCGCAGGTGGCACTTCTGAACAAATAATTGAAGTTGAGGAAAATACTACCTACGAATGTTTACTGGACGATCTAGAAATAAATCAAGAAACTGTAATTGTATTGAAAGATGGACAAGCCGTTCCACTCGATGGAACGGTTACTTCCAGCGATATAACTATTTTAAAAATAGTATCGGGTGGATAAATTATATATTAACATATTCACCCTATATTGTATGAAAATCTGTCCTTCAGTCAGATTGTCTAAACTAATTTGCTGATGTTTTTTAGTTTATCAATTGCTTTCATTGTTATCTGTGTTTCTTCAAGGATCCTGTTCTCATAATGTTGTACGATCTTATCAACAGGTGCTGACAATGAATATATCTTTGTGGGTCTCCCTTTACCAGCTGTTTTCTTATCATGTACATCAACCCAGGTATTCTTGGACATGTATCGCATAGCAACACTTACTTCCGGTTGCCGTAAGCCCGTACTCATTTCAATTTCCTGTGATGATGCCTCTGGAACATTTGTGAGGTATGTCAATGTAGTTGCAACATTTCGTGACATTCCCAAATCTTTCAGCGCGTCTATGAATCGCTTATCGTATTCATCTAATATTTTTAGTTCAAATCCTTTCATAATAACCCCTTTTCAATATTTTATTCTTATTAGGTTCTCCAAATTAACCCTAACCTATTACATTTTAGTCTATTATATTATTTAGATATATCTATTGCATATATATTTTCTTTGATTGTTATTTAATTAAAAATTAATATAATGTCAATAATGTACAAACGATATGATCGAATCACCTGCAATTTTAATTATTTTTCTCTTAAGTATTTTGAAAGTATCGAACGATGCGGTATTCTTTCCACCAAACAGTTCTTCAATGATATGCCTGCCTACAATATCATCATGTCCTGACCTAAGACGCAGAATGATAGAACCGGGATAGATATGCGTATTCTGTGATAAGCCATCAAAGTCGCCATCAGTGATGCCAATAATAGGAATACCAAGTCTGTAGAGAATATCGCCTGCAATTGATGTGGTGTCATCACCCACAGTGACCGCAAATTGTGCCCCATCAGCCAGTTCAAAGCAATATTCTGCCGCATGGTCGATCATAACTACTTTGCCGCATGTGCTTGAACCTGAGTCTATACTGCTTTCAATATTTCTTCCGATACGTGGTGTAAAATCACTCCTGCGTAATGAACCGCTCTTGACCCAGGCAGATTTTATGTCGATTGGAACTTTGTTCTCATAATTATGAAGTTTTTCAATCCCGTGTTCTTTTACGGTGCCGCCTTCAATTGATGTCACAAACCCGTTTTCAACCACGATCCCAATGTTTTCCGTCTCCGCTTTGCCAATAACAACACCGTTTACGAGTATATTCTCACCCATATGCACACCAGATATTTTTCGTATGGTGCGCTGCCCATCAGTTTCGATCTGCATTGGTTTGATAGTGAACATGGATCGTTCGGACATTTTCATATCCAATACAGATGACATTTTAATAGCATGTGTGGATGCACTTGTATTCCATGAAATTATCTCACCATCCGGGCATCCGGGTCTTTCTATATGTACAAGCGGTTTGTTGTCCATATCCTGAAGGTTAGATATTACAATATTTCCAAATGCACGTCCTGTTTCAGTAGTCTTGCCATGATTGAGCAGAAAGACTACATCACTTGTCGCGGATAGTGCGCCAATACTCTCACTTGGTTTTAAGCGTTGACTTGTGTCGATTAGATTTTCCAGACCAGCATCGATAACTGCCGTTCTTCCCATTGTGCCGCCAAGTCTGGCACAGACTTCACCTTCAGCGGACAAAATATCTATAATCGCCTTTGCTTGTCCCGAATCAATTACTTCAGGCCCATGTATAACTACACCTATTTTCATCAGGTTTATTTTTATATGCGAGTCATTATATAATGTTTGTGGGGCAAATGTTAAAATAATGGGTAATAAATAATTATCCAACTATAAATATATATAATACAGGGAAAACTTTCATTAAATATGGCGTGTGAATAGGTTTATATCCTATGCTGTCGAATTATATATCTGGCAAAAGTCGAATTATCATTTATTTATTATCCCCTCTATATGCTCGTCATGCGGCTTTTGCCAAATCATAATTCATCATACATTTTTCAAACGACATTTATTTCTACTTAATATATTCGTGGGAATGTTTCAACAACATTTTATATAATTAAATACTTTTGATGTCGCATGAGTGCGATAAATCTACCTTTTGGTCATGGTAGTATGACTGTGGAAGTGCCGGATGAGAATCTCGCAAGCACCATAATGTCTTTTGAACCTGAAATTACAGAAGATGGGATCTCGCTGATCAGGGCAGCACTGGAAGATCCAGTTAACTGTGAACGTCTTAGTGAGATAGTAACTCCTGATGCATCTGTTGTCATTATTGTGAGCGATACAACCCGGCCGACACCTACTGCACAGATGTTGCCTCTTATCTTTGAAGAACTACATCGTGGTGGCGTAAGTGATGAGAACATTACTATTATTTTTGCACTCGGGATACACAGGAACCAGACTAACGAGGAAATGGAACAAATCGTTGGGAAAGATGTTTACAATAAGATACGATGCATCGAACATGATAACACACGATGCAGAAATGTTGGTAGAACGAGCCGTGGTACCCCTATAGAGATATTTGAGGAAGTTCTGGATGCCGATGTTGTTGTATGTTTGGGAAATATTGAATTCCATTACTATGCCGGATACAGTGGAGGTGCAAAAGCGATCCTGCCTGGTGTGAGTTCAAGGGAGTCCATTATTACCAACCACAAGATGATGATCGATGAAAATGCATCAACCGGGCGAGTAGATAGCCCTGTGCGTCAGGACATGGAGGAAGCTGCAGAGCATGTTGGT
>JAUSPM010000169.1 GCA_030655675.1 Methanosarcinaceae archaeon
GTCGACTATTTATTAAAAACTGAAAAATGTACCACCATACACACAAATAAACGGGTTTTCGCCATCGGCATCCAGTCTTAAGGATGGCTGAATAGTTACGAAAAAAACATATATCCACCCTCCAAAAGGGCTCTAATCGAATTGAATGAAGAATTTTTTTCAATGAATTATAAAGGTATTTCAAATAATCAAATGGAAATAGTTAAAATTGATTTTGAATTTCGATTTTTAATGAATGTTGCGACAGAATCAATGAAGAGTGATACAACTGAAATCGACAACTTATTTAATCAAATGAAAACTAGTTTGGATATTGTCCTTGACAAATCCGTTAATGAATCAAAAATCGAGAAACCAACGATTGAAGGGAGAATTCGTGAAAGTGTTGTGCTTCAACCCAACTTATACGGAGTGGGAATTGACTTAAAAAAATTGTTTAGGAAAAAATAATTAAATTATGAAATAGTACAGGGTATTCATATACTTAAATAAAACGATTTCTTGCTTTGAATCCTGAAGTGATTGCCAACCCTTACAGTACACAATTCATTTCCTTATTTTTTGAAATACAATTATAGAACTAAAACACCCTTCAATATTGGATTAAACAAACACCACAGAGCACCAGAACAATTATTAATAAAAAACACCTCTCTTTTGACATGTGATTATTTAAAACTTTAATACAATCAATTCATATAATAATCAAATCTTGTGAAATCTCATTCACAAAGATATAAGTAATAGATTATACTATTTGTTAGTCCCAACAACTATGTATATTTTCACGATTATAAATTTTTAACTTATTATGAGGCAGCTCAAATGACACATGTAGAAATTGATTCTTATGAACTTTATCATATTGGTAATAAATTAAATCCAGCAATCAATTTTGAAAAATTCAAAGATGATTTAGAATTATCTTTAAAAGATTACGGTTTTTCAATCATAAAGGAAAAACATTCATTCAATATAACAAATATAACATCTGAAGTGATATGTACTAAAAATAATGTTAAAGTGGAATTGAATTATGTCGCACAAGCGCTAAATGTAATAGGAACAAATCCATCCGAAGTGACTTCTATTTTTGAGGAAATCATTTCTATTTTGCCAAAGATGGAGTATGAAATTGACAGTACAATCACATTTTATGAAGTTCTCGCGGGAATTTTGTTAAAATCCTCTGATAAACCTGTTGGAAAAATAGGTGCTCTAATAAACTTGAATACTAAACTATTTACTGATAATGATATACCAGAGATTAATACAATTGGTTTCCGAATTGGAGGGAACGAGCCATCCGATAATGCATTTATCACTTTAACTATTGAACCAAATCCCGTGAATCCAAATCTAAAAATTGCTGTTAAAATACAATATCGTGCAGAAAAAGATAACATAATTGAATTTCATAAAGGATTAGATAGTAAAATTCAAGAACTATTCAAACCGTTATAATTTGGAGATTAATTCATATGTATAATGTGACGAGTGATGCAATACTAATCAACACAAGAGATTTCGATTCGAATTTTAATAGTCCAGTCCAACATAATTCTTTTTGTATTAATGCGAGTTCACCATTTAAAATTAAGCCGGAAATGTATTTTGGAATAAAGAGTGATGATATATCTAAAAAAATAAATGATTGGAACTCAAAAATTCGATATTCGAGAAAATCGTGTTTAAGGGACGACTGTGCTTCCAAACCAGTGTTCAAAATAAGTCCAATGATACGTGAAATGGCAAATAATATACCAGAATTTAATACAGTATTAACAACAACATATTCAGAAATTAGCTTTCTATTAGATAAAGATGATATTGATTATCAAATTAATGTTGATGTCGAAGAAGATAAAGAATTTCCTGAATGGAAAGAAACAGTAGTTTCAATCAAAATAGCCAATGTAAATGAAGACGAAATTTTACAGATATGGGAAACAATAGAAAATCAGATTCAAAGTAGAATCGACCATATGGGCAACGAAACCATTAAAGAAAAATACAAAAATCTTATTCTAATCGTGAATAATTTTGAATAATAGTACCATGGCATTCAATCCTCATCTTTTATTTGACTTAGCAGATAAGTTGTGTGAAGACTTAAATTATGAGGATGAGGCAAGATATAGAACTTCTATTAGTAGGGCGTATTATGCAGCATATTTAACAACCCGCCAAAAGTTAGAATCAAGTGGCATTATTTTCACCAAAGCTTCAACTGTGCATAAAGAAGTATCGGATGCATTAAGGGATACGGATAGAAACGCTTTTAATATGCTTTATTATTTAAGACAAAAGAGAAACAATGCTGATTATGACCTCGATATGAAAATACAAAAAGGACTTGCAATCACATGTTTGAAACGTTCAAAGATTATTATTGATAAATTCAGCACGTAATTTTTATACTCAGTGTTAATATCTTAACACTAAAATTTGCACTTTTCTACATGTACTATTACTACTGATTTTAACAATCACTGTAATATCAGATAATAATATTATTTGGCATTGGTTACACCATATATAGATAATTTTGTATTTTATTGTAATATGGCAATTTATCAAATATTGCATAATGCATTTCCCTGTTCATTTTTCAATATCATTATATATTAGATACTCCATTCTATGTTTGATGATATGTGAAAATACCCCGAAATATATTTATTTAGTCTTTAAAGTTAAAAATAGTACATTAGGTGTATGACTCACGAGGTGAATATTTTTGAATGATTTAAATGATCCAGTTATCAGGGGATATCTTACACGACTTGTAGGCGAAGATGGTTTGGTTATGGTCGAGCGGATGCCAGAAGGCGAGGTGACGGATGAACAGATTGCTGAGGCAACTGAGGTTCTGTTAAATGTTGTAAGACGTACTCTTTTTATTATGTCTGAGAATAAACTTGCAGTATGCAGGCGGGAACGTGATTCCAATAGTGGTTGGCTCACTTACCTCTGGCATCTTGACATGACAGACGTTGATCCGCAATTGGCAAAAGAAAAGAAGAAGTTGACCAAAAATCTGGCATTACGTCTTGATTTTGAAGAGGGCAACGTGTTCTATGTTTGCCCTGATGGATGTGTTCGGATGTTGTTCAACGATGCTGTAGAAAATGAATTCCTTTGTCCGATGTGTGGCGAGGATCTTACATTTAAAGATAATGCCGATTTTACAGATGCTTTGAAAAAGCGCATTGAGACTATAAGTGAAAAATAGGTAATGCCTCTTTTAATCTTTATCTCAATCTGTATTTTATGATCAATTTTCTATGATCGATATCCTATAATCGATATCCTATGATCTCATATGAAACTGCTGTAAAGATCCTTTCTGATTGCGGATGTAATCAGAATGTGATCGAGCATTGCCTTACAGTATCTTCATTATCTGTACGCACAGCACAAAAGTTATTTGCATCAGGAAAAAGTGTCGACGTTGAACTTGTGCGGATCGGCAGTGTGCTCCACGATCTTGGACGTGCCCGCACACATGCGGTTGACCATGCGGCTGTGGGTGCAGGGATGGCGGTAGAACTTGGTCTTGATCCCCGCATTGTTCAGATCATAAAACGCCATATTGGTGGAGGCATTTCAAGACGGGAGGCTAAAGACCTTGGACTTCCGGATGATGATTATATTCCAGTGACGATCGAGGAGAAGATCGTTGCCCATTGTGATAATCTTATGCGGGGGACAGAACTGATAAGTGTGGATGAATGTATCTCAAGGATGCGATCCCGCAATATGAGTAAGGGGGGCATTGATCGTGTCAGGGCTCTTGCAGATGAGATTGGTGTTTGTTAACTTGTTTGTAATAATTGGTAACAATCTTCAGGTTTCAGGTATTGACCAACACGGATCGATAATTTGATGGTTTATGACGGTGTTTTGGGAAAGAGTTATATAAGTAAATTGACAATCATGTATCTGTAATCCCTTCGGGGAAAATACATTTTTATCAACATTATTTTCTCATTTTTTACTATGAGGTATACTGATGGTTAATGATAAACTTCTAAAAGGTACAACTACTGTAGGGATAGTTTGCAGTGATGCTGTCATACTGGCAACAGAACAGCGAGCTACAATGGGAAACTTCATTGCAAGTAAAACGGCAAAGAAAGTCTATCAGATCGATGAGCGTGTAGGTATGACAACTGCCGGTTCAGTTGGAGATGCTCAGCAGATCGTGCGTATCGTAAGCGTGGAATCTCAACTGTATAGGATGAGACATAATGAAACCATGACAATTAAAGGGATCACAACACTTCTTTCCAATCTTTTAAGTAGTCAGCGTTATTATCCTTTGATGGTACAACTTTTAATCGGTGGCGTGGATAAAAAAGGTCCTTCTATATACTCACTGGATGCAATTGGTGGAAGTATCGAAGAGACAAGAGCAGTCTCAACAGGTTCAGGTTCTCCAATGGCATATGGTGTATTGGAAGACCGCTATACTGAGGGAATGAGTGCTGAAGAAGGCATAGACCTTGCAATACGTGCTCTTCATAATGCCATGAAACGTGATTCGGCATCTGGTGAAGATATCAATGTCGTTGTCATTACAAAGGATAAATACAAGCAAATGGATCCTGAAGACGTAAAAAAGATCCGTGCTACACTCAATTGAGTGTTGTATAAATTTTAAAAACAATTAATATTCTAAAATTAGATCTAAAATCTTATATCTGCATCACAAAAACGATTGTGGTGCACCATATTTTAACAATTTTTTCTTTTCAACATAACGGAAGGCTGTATTAATGGCAATAGAAGACCTATTAGCAGATTTAAAAGCAAAAATAGAGGACAAACTGCCTCCAGGCACCACGATATCAAGTGTTGAATTCGAGGGTCCGCAACTTGTAGTATATACAGAGGAACCACGTAAATTCGCAGATAATGGGGATATTGTAAGGACCCTGGCTAAAAGTCTTCGGACTCGTATAGTTGTGCGTCCGGATCCTAAAGTTCTTCTACCCCCAGAGGAATCTATTGTAAAGATCAATGATACTGTTCCTAGCGAGGCTGTCATTTCTAATCACTATTTTTATCCTGATGTCGGCGAAGTAGTAATTGAAGCCGAAAAACCGGGGCTTGTTATCGGCAAGCATGGTGAGACATTAAGGGAGATCACAAAGAAGATCGGCTGGACTCCAAAGGTGTCACGTACGCCTCCTATTAAATCACGGACTGTCAAGAACATCCGTGAGTTCATGAGAACCAATCACAAAGAACGAAAGGAGATCCTTAAGATCGTTGGACGAAAGATCCATCGTGAATGCATGTCAAAAGACAAGTGGGTAAGGGTTACAGCACTTGGCGGCTGCAAGGAAGTTGGAAGAAGTTGTTTCATTCTATCAACACCGGAATCAAGGATCATGGTTGATTGTGGTGTAAATGTTGGCTCAGATGAGAACATGACACCTTATCTTTATGTTCCTGAAGCATACCCTCTAAACCAGATCGATGCGGTAGTGATCACACATGCACACCTTGATCATCAGGGACTTGTGCCTTTGCTATACAAATATGGTTATGATGGTCCGATCTACTGCACTCCCCCTACAAGGGATCTGATGGCACTTTTACAGCTGGATTTCATTGATGTTGCAGCAAAGGATGGTAAGAAGATACCATACGAATCTGCAAATGTTCGTGAAGCGCTCAAACATACAATAACATTGGATTATGAAGAAGTAACGGACATTGCACCTGATATTAAATTAACATTCCACAATGCAGGTCACATCCTTGGTTCTGCAATATCACATTTCCATGTTGGTGATGGCTTACACAATATCGTTATTACCGGTGATTTCAAGTATGGACCAACAAGACTTTTCGACAATGCAGTGAACAAGTTCCCGCGTGTCGAGACTGTGATCATGGAGTCTACATACGGTAAATCCAATGCCATACAGCCGTCTTTGAAAGAGGCTGAAAAACATTTACAAATGGTAGTTAAAGAGACATTGGACAGAAAGGGTGTTGTGGTTATCCCGGCATTTGCTGTTGGTAGAAGTCAGGAAGTCATGATCGTTCTTGAGGATGCTATCCGAAAGGGTATTATTGAAAATGTCCCGGTCTATCTCGATGGAATGATATGGGAAGCAACTGCTATCCATGCAACGTATCCTGAATTCCTGAACAATGATCTCCGAAAACTCATATTCCAAAAAGGTCAGAATCCTTTCCTTGCAGATTGTTTCAAACCTGTCGATTCCAATGAACTGCGCAGGAAGATCATTGATGAACCGCACCCCTGTGTCATACTTGCAACTTCAGGTATGATGAATGCCGGACCCGTACTAGAATATTTCAAGGCTTTTGCCCCAGGTGAGAATAATACCCTAATTTTTGTTGGTTATCAGGCAGACGGAACAATGGGTCGTCGCATCCAAAAAGGATGGAAAGAGATTCCAGTTCCTTCAAGAAATGGCGGTAATGAGATGGTCAGCATGAACATGCAGGTTGAAGTGGTTGATGGTTTCTCCGGCCATTCCGACAGAAGACAACTTATGGAATATATCAGAAAGATGCAGCCTCATCCTGAACGTGTGTTCACGGAACATGGCGAGGAGCGCTCATGCATTGACCTTGCAAGTTCTATCTACAAAAAGTACAAGATTGAGACACGCGCACTTACAAATCTTGAGACGATTCGATTGGTGTAATCTCTGATCGAACGTCTTACAATAATTTTAGAATAATTTAACAACCATTTTACAACAGGGTGGCATTTCCTGTTGTATTATTTGTTGTATTATTTTCTGTTCTTTTTTTGTGTGTTTTTATAGATGTGGTGATATAGCTGCGTAAATGGTATATATCGACATAAACTAAAACCAACACAACCGCCGCAGGCGGCACATTCCGCCATCACCAATAAAAAATCTCACTTCATCTTATCTCATTTAACACCGATTTTCGTCAGCCGTTTATGTTCCACGAATAAAGTACCATTTTCATATCAAAACATTTAGGATAGTAACGTTTTTCAGGGAATATCGCTATAGAATATGTTTCGTCTATGTTACATAAAAAGTATTTGTATAGCTGTTTTAAAATGACTGCGCAAATGAAATGGTTTGATTTGAAACCAAAAACAATGCGACCGCCGCCAGGCGGCACGTTCCATACATACCAAATTGAATAATCGAAATCGTTAGCAAAAAGTGTACAAGA
>JAUSPM010000171.1 GCA_030655675.1 Methanosarcinaceae archaeon
TCTTGTACACTTTTTGCTAACGATTTCGATTATTCAATTTGGTATGTATGGAACGTGCCGCCTGGCGGCGGTCGCATTGTTTTTGGTTTCAAATCAAACCATTTCATTTGCGCAGTCATTTTAAAACAGCTATACAAATACATATGATCTATACCCTTCATAACCCGACATTTGAAAGTTGACGTGACACTAGAATTAGATGTTTTAGATATTCGAAAAAATTCATTCTTGTGGCAGGTTGCGGAAGAATTGCCATTACAGTGGCAATATATTGGTTAATATTGCCATTATAATAGCAATATTAATGTGTTTTTATGCCATTATAATGGCACATATTAAAAGAAAAATTGGTAGATTCAAATCTCGGCATGGCTATTTCTTACACTTTGAAATTAAAAAAAAGGTATTTGTGTATCTGATGAAATGTCGGTGCACATTTCAAATACCAAAACCCCCATGCAGCAACCCCGCCGCAGGCGGCACGTTCCATACCTACCATCCGTTCGCATTCGCAAAATACGCAGTTTTTATGTAGAACAATCCATACAAGAACAGATGTGTTGACAACGATTGAAACTTCGATGTGTATTCAGGGCAGTGGTGAAGGACGGTGCCGCACTACGCGCGGATGATAGCGTCGTTTTTATTTCCAACTCATTAATCCGCAACGCTACAACACAACTTTATACCAGCTAAACAAAAGCGTTTTTTTTAATTGAATATATAAATTAAATCATAATGACATAATTTATATACGAGGTGCGTGTCCTTCAAATCGAAATTATTTGGTGGTATGAATGGTAAATAATAAAAAGTTGTTTCAAAACGATTCTGCGATAGAACTTCCGATCAATATCGTTGTAATGCTTGTAGTGGGAATGGTGGCACTGGCTGCGCTTATAGCGATTATCCCGCCGCCGACAAAGAATATGTCAGTGAATATTGACGAGTCCGGGATACAAGGTGAACTTAAATCCGGGAACACTGTTATTGTGAATGCACTTACGGCGCAAAATGCGCTTACACTTGTGATAAAGATCACTGCAACCGACCCTGATGGAAATCCTGTCCGAGATGCAAACGTAGTCCTGCGCGGGCTTGGTGGTGTCGCAACAAATACAACCGATATCAATGGGGTTGCTACACTCATCACAGATGCTGCACAGGTCAAACTCGGTGCGAACCAGAACGAAGGCACGATGGATCTTACAATTACAGCAAACGGATTTTATGATTATGACAAGACCGATGCTGTAATGATCGTAAAGACCAAGTAACCTTCTTCTTTTTTTATTTTTTTAATTTATTAACAATGCATCTCAAAAACCTTCTGCAGGATGAACAGGGTTCGGTCGGGCTCCCGATGCGAATGGTAGTTCTCACGATCATAGGGCTGATCGGTTTTGCCGCAATCGTTGCCAGCATCTCGAATGCACCCGCAATACCAAGACCGATGTATGTGGTGGCAAATATCAGTTCATTTGCCCTGCCAAACGGCAGCGGAGACACTCCGCCGCTATTACTTTCTGTATTTGACAATGATGACATATCGATACCTAATGCGAACGTTGTGGTCTGGGGACCATCACGTTCTGCGGCTACAGGCGATATCACGGATTCGGACGGCAAGGTTGTGGTTCAAATTGCCAACATCTCACTACCGATTGGAAAACAGGAAGGTTACCTTTCGGTCAAGGTAATGGCTGATGGATATCTGGATTATTCAGATAGTTATCTGGTGAAAGTAATAAAAACCTAATCCATCGTCTTGTTTGCCAGATAGAATTTTACAAATACGGCGGCTGCCAATACTCCTGCAATGCCGAAGGAAAAATATGGCGACCTTATAATGTCCCAACGGTTTACGAAAATGAGGGTTCCGGTTACAAGCAGAACACCTGCTCCGACAACTCCCGAAAGTTCAACAGGTACTTTGATCGAACCTATTGTGATCTTGTTCTGATTCTCCAACTTATCAAGCCGGCTGTCGAATTGCAAGACGCTGTCTGAGAGTTTATCCATATCCGCGCGCAGGGATTCCTGCACGATTTCTTTGAGATCATTGACACCTGTTCCCAGAGTGCCAAACTCTTCGACAAGCGCAGAGAGTTCTGTGCGCGTTTGTTGTAATATTTTTTCCGTATTATCGAACGCGCTACCTGCATTGTCCTCGGACGGAACTTCGATAGAAAGTCTGCGCTCCACTGCCCGCAGACGTCTCTCAAGGCTTCTAACGCTCTGGTCAAATGATTCGATACGACCATGTGTATCATCTTTTATTTCATCGCTCATTTTGTTTACCCATCCAATATTCACTCAATTATTTTGTGATCAGTATCATCTGTTGTTCAGTGACCCCAATTCCACATCATCTATCCTGCCTGATAGTTCGGATATATCGGCAAGATGTAGTATGCGCCTTCAGGAAGAATGCACTTGAAAACTCGGTGAATGTCAGCTCGTCAAAGAGCATGTGCTGTTTGCGGCTATACATTTCCACAAGTTCACGGCAATATGAATCTAGAGCGAATGCGCCGACTGTAGGGAAATATTGAAATGACGGACGATGCTCCTGCATATTCAAGTTCTTTCTGGACACTTCGGAGATTCCCTACCCCATAATCAATAATTACGATCTTTTTTATGGACATCACAAGTATGATTTTGGTACAGCAAGATGTTCAGGAATATAAGGTTTTATATTTTTCAATCTAAAAAAAGTTGATCATCTCCGTGTGTGATAAATTGTGCATCTACATTCATAAATTATTTATGTGGCTTCATTCGAAACACTTTTATGGGTACAAATTATTATATTACTTAAGTTTATAAAACATATAAACGGTTTTGCGAATAATGGCACATGAGTGTGTTTAATTATTAAACTGGTATCGTTATTGGATGAGATGGCATAAATATAAAATTAAGGAGGAATGGTTTTGAAAGATGAAGATATAAAATGTATTATTAGTTCACTAGATAGTATTGTACTTGAACTCGGTAAGATTCGAGAAGAGGGTAGGGGTCTAAATGAAGATTTAGAATCGCTTGCTCATTCTCAGTATACAATTAAAGATGATATTAATTTAATTGCGAATCGTTCAATAGACGGTGTAAAATTCTGTGAGTTTGAAGAAGATGCAAATGCCTGGATATCTAGTAATCCAGATAAAAAAGTCATTGATGTCAAATTTTCAACACTGTATGCTACTAATGAAGAACGAAAAGTATATTCATTATTAATATCATATCAAAATCGCAAATAGATAGGATAAATTTATTTTAATTGCAGATATCTATAACTTAGGATTGGTGGGACATAATTCTATGTCTTTGTTTACGAGTGTTTAATTTAAATAAAATTCGATTTCGAAGATGTTATTCGCCATATTCAACAAATTCTTCCTTCACCTTACTAAGTATTTCTACTTCAATTTTGGGTTTTAAAGTATCCCACTCGCTTTTTTTGTCCAAGTAGTGCTCATAAATCTGAGGAATGATTTCTTTGCTAATTTTTTCAAGAATGAGAACTCTGTTTGCACTATTGTTTTCATCATATGACGCCACCATACTATTCCATACAGGTATGTAACTCCCTTCTGGAAAAAGAACAAATTTAAATTTATCTCCATGGTATCTAAGAGTTATAGATATAGATTTACATCTTTCATCTGAAATCATCGAAACCATAGCATAAATGTTATCTTCAATACCTTCAAGTTCGATTTTTAGTTCACCATTATTTAAATGAGCACTTGAATCATACATCTCAATATCTTCAATTTGGAGATTACTGCTTAGAAAACCCCCATCATACCTTTTTACTTTCCAAACCATCCATTCGAGTAAATCGGACGTAATCTTTCGGACCTTCGAATCAAGATTGAATTCAAAATAATCTTCAAAATAGGGATTTAATTGATATGTTAAAGTATTATCTCTATCACCAGCAGGAAAAATAACTTTTATGCTTTCACCAGGAATAAAAATAAAATCCTGTAAAAAAGTTATAAAATATGTATCCCCTAAAATGTTTTTTAACCATTTTTTAAGATCATCGGAAAAATCTGAACTTGATACTATAGTCTCGTAATCAGCTTTCAAGTTATCGGGGATTTTTTTCCGGGGTTTTTCTTTCTTTTCGTAGTGTTTGACTACCAAAATATCTCTTACTTTGTTTTCCTCAATATCTCCAGTCGGATCAAGAGAATAACCCCTTTCAAATTGATAAGGTACAAAACCAGCTGTATTACTATATAAATTTTTAATCAGGTTTTCTTTTAATATGTTAACTATATATGTAAATTCGTCACCATTTTTAAATGATTTTTTGTCTTTTATCTCAATTTCATAAGTATGAAAATGATTTCTGTTTCCCATAATTTGTGACATAAATTGCACCAGTTGATAAAAAATAAATATATATATACAAATAACATATGAGTATTGCAATATATATGTTTAATGTTATGCGCTTAAGATAACAAAATCTTTTTTATATACATGGATAAATGTTCTTGACAATAAAAAGCGTAATAAAAACATAATTTTTGAATTATTTTTTGGCACGAATTCAATGAAAAATAAGATTTTATTTTTGTCATCATAATTTCGAGGAATAACCAAAGTAGAGCAATTAAATGTTTCTTTGTTAATCTGGTTAGTAACATCAATCTTTCTAAGCAATTTAGAATTTTTCTTTTCATCCCAACTAACAAACCTAGAATCAACATCCACTTCGAATTGATCGGAATGATATTCTGCTACCAAATTACAATTAAAATAACAACTCAAAAAGTTCATAAAATATTCGATAAAGTACCTACATTCAGTTTTTATTACAATCTCTATTTGGGAATTTGAGTCCATTTTCACCTCTTTTATATCAAAGAGTGTAATATTGGCGGAATCATCATTTTTAATATCAGTCTTCAAAGTCATTAAAATATTTCTTCTTGAATAACCAATTAATATGGCCAGAGCCCCAATAAAAAATCCTATGCCGGGATACAATTTGAAAATATTTACAATATCTCCAATTTGGGAAAATAAAACACTACAAACAATAAAAAGTGATCCGACATCAATAAGAGTAAATTTCTTTACGATTGATTTGAAACGCTCTAATTCGCCAAAATCATTGAGATCAACCATATATGATTACCTCAAATAAAATGCAACTAACTTCGAAATACATTCAATCGTTTCATTTGAGTAAATCATACCAGAACGATAAAAAGTAAAACTAGTTTCTTCATGGTATATTTTGAACTTATTAATTTTTAAATTATTGTTATTTATAACATTAAAAAGACCTTCGAAGTCAACCTCGTGAAAATGAGAATTCAATTCTTCACTTAAGGAAGATTCAAAATAGTTTTCCCCTAAAAATTCAATGTTCTCTAATAGATATTTATTAGCTAATAGACATTTCAGAAATGCAATAAATATATCATTGGGGAAAAAGTATAATTCATATTCTTTATAATTTTTTAATATGCTTCCTAGTTTTTTTGGTGCAGCAACAATATATAATGATTTTGAATCTACATTTACTGATAATCTACAATCTATGTCATTATTGGATAACTTTTGAGAAAAATCATCGTAAATCGAATCGTCTATAAGAATAATCTGATAAAACTGTGATTTATTTATTTCGTTTCTCTTTAAAATAAATTGATCCATTGTTTCACTTCGACAATAAGGTTTTAAGAATATAATATATTATCTGTATTGTATTGATCGGTATCATCTGTCATTCAGCGACTCCAATCTTATAGCCGCTTCCTGTAGTGTCGAATCCTGCTTAGAAAAGGTGAATCTCACTTTCTTCTTGCCCATTTCAGTATCAGTATAGAAACTACTGCCCGGCACGCAAGCCACACCGACCTCTTTCACAAGGTATTTTGCAAATTCCACATCATCCATTCCGCCTGAGAGTTCGGAGATGTCAGCGAGTATGTAATATGCGCCTTGTGGAAGAATGCACTTGAACCCTGCAGATGTGAGTGCGTCAAAGAGCATGTGCCGTTTGCGGTCATACATTTCCACAAGTCCGCTGTAATATGAATCTGGATAAGCGAGTGCTTTTGCGGCGGCGTGCTGAAGAGGTGCAGGTGCGCCGACTGTGAGAAAATCGTGGATCTTCCTGATGGCATTCGTGAGTTCTTCGTTGGCAATCGTATAACCAATACGCCAGCCTGTAACACTATACGTCTTTGATGCGCCGCTGATCGTTATCGTGCGGTCTTGCATGCCTTCGACCGATGCAAGACTGATGTGTTTCTTTCCGTCATAGATGATGTGTTCGTATATCTCATCGGTTATTGCAACGACATTGTGATCATGACAAAGGTCTGCGATAAGTTTCATGTCGCGTTTTGTGAACACCTTTCCACTCGGATTGTTTGGTGTGTTCACGACGATAACTTTTGTATTTTTGTTAAATGCAGATACAAGGGCTTCTTCATTGATAGAGAAATCATCAGGGTCGAGTGGCACGAATCTCGGGACTGCGCCAGAGACTGCCGCATCGGGTCCGTAGTTCTCATAGAACGGTTCAAAGATGATCGCCTCGTCCCCCGGGTTGATGAGCGCAAGCATGGATGCCATCATGGCTTCGGTAGCCCCGCAGGTCACGGTCACTTCACGATTGGGGTCAACGCGGATGTTGTTGAATTCCTTCGCACGCTTTGCGATCGCATCGCGCAATTCCTGTGCGCCCCATGTTATCGCATATTGGTTGTGGTCAGCCCGGATCGCTGAAATCGCGGCTTCTTTCAACTCCTCAGGTGCGCCAAAATCAGGAAATCCCTGTGCAAGGTTTATGGCATTATAACCTATGGCAAGGCGGGTCATGTCACGTATGACGGATTCTGTGAAAAGCCCGACTCGATCGGATAATTGTATTGTTGACATGGTATCGTTTTTGATATTCCTTTTTATATATGTTTTACCAGCAAAGCCCCACATAATCAATATCCTGTTCAAGATCCTGCGGCACGATCATGTGCCTGCCATCGATAACGATCCTGTTCTTCATGAATCCAAACTCGGAATCAAGGTTCCTGAACTCATCCCATTCTGTCATTATGAGGCATGCGTCCGCGTCCTTGAGAGCACCGGCAGCGCTCATGTGGTATGTGATGTTACTGAATACTTTTTTCATCTCATCCGATGCCATTGGGTCGTAGGCGGTAACCTCTGCTTCAAGACACAGTAGTTCGGCAATGACCGGTATTGATCGTGATTCGCGGATATCATCGGTGTCGTTCTTGAATGCGAGCCCGAGTACAGCGATCCTTTTTCCTTTGATATTGCCGTCGTCGAATTTGTTTTTGAGTAGTTCGACCATTCTGTGCGGCTGTTGTTCGTTCACTTCGATGACTGATTTTAGAAGAACTGGGTTGTAACCGATGTCTTTTGCTTTTCCGATTAGCGCTTTGACATCTTTTGGAAAACATGAGCCTCCAAAACCGGCACCTGAATTGAGGAAACTTGGCGATATCCTGAAATCAGTGCCAACTGCCTGCATCACTTCATAAGTGTTGATGCCGAGTTTCTTGCAGATATTCCCGATCTCGTTGGAGAAGGATATCTTTGTTGCAAGGAAGGAGTTGTTAACGTATTTTATCATCTCTGCGGTCTTTGTATCAGTGTGTGTGACCTCGCAGTCCAGACTTTGGTAGAGTTCTGATACTATCGCACTTGTGCGTTCATCTATGGCACCAATTACGATCTTGTCGGGGTGCATGAAGTCGTAAATTGCTTTGCCTTCGCGAAGGAATTCGGGGTTCATTGCAATCCCGAAATCTTTACCTGCGCATTTGCCTGAATGGTCTTCGATTGTGGGGAGAACCACTTTTTCGGTTGTTTCGGGCACGACTGTGCTTTTTACAACTACAACGTGGTATCCACCCTTCTTTGCGATGGCACGCCCAAGGCTTGCACTTGCTGCACGTACGATGGATATGTCGATGCTTCCGTCATTTCCTGACGGTGTGCCTACGCAGATGAATGAGACATCGGAGTTTTGGACCGCATAGTCGTAATCCGACGTGGCGATGAGATGATGTTGTGCATGTTTTTGCATCAACTCTTCTAGTCCTTCTTCGTATATGGGCGGGATACCTGCGTTTATTTGCTTTACTTTCTCTTCGTCGATATCTATACAAATGACATCATGCCCGAGTTCTGCAAAACACGCGGCTGATACTGTGCCTACGTAGCCTGAGCCTATTATTGAAACTTTCATGGTGTGTCCTCTTTTGGTTTGTAAATTATTGAAAGGTGTATATTAGTATGACGTTTTGCGGCGCACGGGGGATGCGATTACTTGCTGGTACCTAATGCCTATTTATGCCACAAATATTCACGCTTAACAATCGATCTGACCATCGACACGTTTATGTAGTTTTCTTACTTTCCTTACATGTAAGAATACAGGGAGGTAGTCAATGCCATTACTTGAAATGAAAAGCGGAACAATAACAAGAAAAGGACAGATCTCCATTCCAAAACGTATCAGAGACATTGAGGGGTTTAAAGAAGGAGATAAGATTGCCATCATTGCATATGATGACAGGATAGAACTGAGGTCTATGAAACAGGTCGAAGAAAGTATGCAGACTGCGTTTGCAAGTGAGAAAGTCCTTGCAAAAGATTGGGATAGCAAAGAGGAAGATGAAGCATGGAAAGATTTGTAAAAGGCGATATAGTTGTCATTCCTTTTCCCTTCCCTGACCTTAGTGCTTCCAAAAGAAGACCGGCATTAGTTGTTGCGAACTTAGATGGTAACGATGTTATCCTTTGTCAGATAACGAGTGTTGCGAGGAATGATCGATTTTCCATACCTCTTAACAGAAGTGATTTTTATGAAGGAAAATTGAAGGTGGAAAGCAGGATCCGACCAAATAGGCTTTTCACATCTGATAGATCAATAGTTGAATACAAAGCAGGAACATTGACGAACGAAAAGATAAAAGTGATCGAACAGACACTTATTGACATATTTACTCAATGAGGATAATTTCAGTTGTACGATTTTATCTTGTTTGTTGCCAGCTGGCGCTTTCCAATATCCAGTTATTCCATGAATGTGGAACAAAAATTCCCCGCAGAGGACGCTGAGAGCGCAGAGTTGTGAAATGGTATGCACTCGCCCTGTGATTAAACAAAAACGACGCGGAGCGTATCTGCGTCCATCCGCGT
>JAUSPM010000072.1 GCA_030655675.1 Methanosarcinaceae archaeon
GTATCGGATTCCGGATTTAATTTCATATTCTCTATTATGACAGATTTTGGTTTAAGTATTTTGGGTGATTATTTGGAGGCATTGATCAAATAATCAATCAATAAACTTATATTGACAAATATGCATTTATAATGGTAAATATATTTAAGATTGGATTTGAAAAATGGGATATGGTACTATCATGAAAGAGAAGATTGCATTGGAATTATCCAGATTGGAAAAGCCTGGAATAACGCTTGCACTTGCATCCAGCAATGACTATAATAAAGCGAATATGGAACTGTTAAGGTATCTGGTTAACGAAAAGCATGAACCGGGTGTGTATATTACATTGAATCGACCCTATTCGACAATGGAAGAAATATTAAAAGAACAGGACATCGATCCTCGAATGATAATTTTCATAGATGCAATTACAATACCAAGCGGTGGGTCTGTTTCAAATTCTCCACATTGTCTTTATCTCTCTGATCTTATGAACCTGACCGATATGGCACTTATTATTGATGAAGCGATTGCAGCGATTCCCAATGATAAAAAGTTTTTGTTCATTGATGCGATGTCAACACTTTTGCTGTATAATAACAGTGGAAATGTTGCAAAATTCATTCATTTCCTGAGCAGTAAGATCAGGCGCTGGAAACTGGATGGCGTTTTCCTTTCACTTGAGACCGAATCCGACAAGGATTTTATATCACAATTATCGCTATTTTGTGATAAAACAATTAAATTCGACTCAGAAAAAGTAAATGTTCCGAGCATTAGCTCTCAAACATAAAACCTTTGATCTATCTCTTATTGTAAATATCTTTGTAATTTACAACAAGTCTATCATAGGATAAACTCATCGCCATTGGCAGGTGCATGTGCTTCCACGCCAATCTCTTCTGTGATCCATTCTGCAAACAATTCAGTGTTATCCCCATGCATCACAAAGACATTTTCCGTACCCATATCGCAGAATTCCTTCACAATACCTTTTAGTTCCCGGTCACCGCAATGAGCCGAGAAATCGTACTGTTCGATTTTTGTGCGAAGATGCTGGATGACCCCGTCATTATCAATAAGACCTGTTTCAGCAGCCATTCTGCCGTTTGTGCCTTCAACCTGATATCCAGACAGCATGATCTTTGATTTTGGGTCGTTGAACAATTTATTGATATAATGAAGTACAGGTCCACCGTTCAGCATCCCTGCTGTTGTGATGATGACCGAATGATCCAGAGGTATGGAATCCCGTTTTCGCCCTCTTACAATAGAGGCATTCTTGTACGCTTTTTCAAGGTGCGTGGGATTTCGCAGATAATCGGGATGATGCATCATGAGTTTGTATGCCAGAGACCCCATTCCATCAACGTAAGGATGAATCCCATGCGCATCCAATAGCATCAGGATCTCCTGAGTTCGCCCAATCGCAAAAGCAGGAATAATAACAGTACCGCCGATGTCAAGTGTTTCACGGAGCGAATCCATGAATGCAGATTCAACTTCCTTTCTGGCAGGATGTTCCTCACCAAAATATGTACTTTCGATCACAAGTGTATCGGCGGTTGGAAAATCCCCTGCACCCGACACCAATCTTGTATTTGATGTACTGATATCTCCAGTATAGAAAAGGCTCTCACCGCTTTTTGATTCAACACGAATTGATGCTGCCCCAGGGATGTGTCCGGCATCGTAGAACTCAACCTTGTAGCCTTGTGTAGTAAACTCAACACCTGTGTCGACTTTAGTTGTGCGCTGCACGAACTTGTGGAGGTCTTCACTGTTGTATGGTGCATAAACACCATTAGCCTGTGCGATCTTGAGCGTATCCTTTGCAAGCATTTCAGCAAAATCAGCTGTTGGAGGTGTCATGTAAATTTCAGGATTAAGGTCCATAAGGTTTGGAACCGCACCGCAATGATCAAGATGGCCGTGCGAAACCAATACGGTTTTTGGACGCATTCCGTTTAATGGATAAAGTGGTGACTCACCAGGTTTCATTCCGTAGTCGATCAATATCTTTTCATCCAGAAGTAATGCTGATCGTCCGACTTCCTGACATCCGCCTTTGAATTGAAGTTTCATGATATTTACCTCCGATATATGAGCTTTCGTTTTGGTTTTAGGGTATAATTTAAATCACAATGAACCGCAGAGGACACTCACCTCCTGCGGAGTTGAGTGCCTGCTACGCCCACAAGGCGTGCAGGTCGCCGAGAGCGCAGAGGGGAGTTGCAAAACAGTTAACAACTCTGCGTTCTCTGCGCACTCTGCGGTGAAATACTGTTCTATATTCCAGTGATAACTTGATTTTGGAACTATGCCGTATTTAATTTTAATTACAACGCAGCATCCTGCCAGCCTTTGATCTTTTTAACTGTAATTCCGGTTTTCTTTGACAATTCGAATGCATCAGTTTCAATAAAATCATCAACTTTTATAATGCCGGCATCTGCCAGTTTTTGTGCCGTGACCTTGCCGACACCTGCAATGTCAGAGATACTTTTTGGACGTGGTGTCTTTGGTCGTTTGGCTCTTTCTGCTTCCTGTGATGCCTGCCATTCAATAAAATTACAATTTGGACATCCAAGGTCCCATGGGCGTCTTCCCGGAGTTATGATGCGTACATGATAGAGTCCGTGCTCTTCACAAAGTTTGTCAGTCACAATAACCTGTCCGCTCTTTGGAAGAGGGAGTGAGAAATTGCAATCAGGGTAACCTTCGCATCCGATAAAGCGTGAGCCACGTTTTGACCTTCGAATCATAAGTTGTGATCCGCACTTTTGACAGGTTCCGACGACCTTATCTTCCCTCAGTCCGGTCCGAAGTGATTCCGAAATGTCTTCTTTGTTCTTTTCAAGATCTTCAAAAACAGAATCAAGCATCTTTCTGGATTCTTTAATTACGTCATCTTCCTTGATATTCCCCTCTGCGATCTTGTCCATATCTTCTTCGAGTTTGCTGGTCATATCAGGCTTTGTGATAGTATTGGCATACTCTTCAAGTGCTTCAACAACCGCATATGCGGTTCTGGTTGGCTGGATCGGGTTTCCATGAACGTATGCCCGTGAATATAATTTACCTATAATATCATGGCGGGTGGCTTTTGTACCAAGTCCAAGTTCCTCCATGATCCGTATCAGACGCCCCTGTCCATATCTTGAAGGGGGAGTTGTCTCTTTATCGACTATCTCGGTCTTATCAACAGTTAACGAATCCCCTTCCTGCAGCACCGGTAAAAGTCGGTCTTCCGGTGCATTGTATGGATAGTACCATCTCCATCCCGGCACTATAAGACGTGCACCATTGACCTTGAACTCTTCACCATTAATGTCAAATTTGACACGCATGGTCTCCCATTCCGCAGGGTCTGCAAATGTCGCAAAGAATCGTCTTACTATGAGTTCATAAACTTTCCATTCATCCTCTTTAAGTTCGGATTGCTTTGCAAGTGAAGCAGGAAATATTGGAGGGTGGTCGGTTGTTTCTTTTTTACCACGTGTCGGAATGAGTTCTGCTTTTTTAAGAAGTTGCTCTGCATACTGTTTAAATGGACCTCCCACTTTGAACAGTTCGATGTGTGAGCGCATTTCAACCGATTCCGGATATACAGTGTTATCGGTTCTTGGATATGAGATGAAACCACTGGTATAGAGTGTTTCAGCAATTCTCATAGCATTTGCAGGAGAAAGACCGATCGAACTTGCTGCGGTGATAAACTCGGTTGTATTGAACGGGGTAGGCACTTTATCGATCTTTGTTGATTTCACAACACTTGATACGACTGCGTTTTTAATAGTGCTAACTTTTGCCATTACTGAATCGGCTTCCTGCTTATCTTGGAATCGTTTGGTCTTGTGCTGGGTAAGGAATGTTTCTTTATCTTTATCTTTATCTTTATCTGAAAGTGTTGCAAATATTTCCCAGTAGGGTTGTGGAATGAATGCATCCCTCTTTTTTTCCCTGTCCACTATAAGGGCAAGGGTTGGTGACTGCACCCTGCCAACTGACAAGAACATATTTCCAAGCCGTCCTGCTGAAATAGATACGTAGCGAGTAAGTGCAGCGCCCCATATCAGGTCGATCACCTGCCTCGAATGTCCTGCATCTGCAAGATTAAAGTCAACCGTTGTCGGGTTTGAGAAGGCGTCATTTATTGCTTTTGGTGTGATCGCACTGTAGTGCACACGGTCAAACGGAACATCGGGGTTCACCTTTCTGATAATGTCCAGCGCCTCGGCACCGATCAGTTCTCCTTCCCGGTCGTAGTCAGTGGCGATCGTAATCTTTGTGGCTTCCTTACCGAGTTTTTTAAGTGCAGATATGATCTTCACATGTGTGGGTGTTGAAATTATTTCGGCATCAATGAGAAGTTTTGCATCTACTTTCTGCCAGTTGTTATATGATTTAGGAAAATCGACCCCGACAATATGTCCGCTGAGTCCCATAGAGATCGTTTTGTTAGCATCAGTACCATATTCATAAGTGTCAACTCCGCTAACACGCACATTTTTTGGTTTATCTGGTGCAAGAATTGATGCAATTCGCTTGGCTGCAATATGTTTTTCTGCGATGATGAGATGCATTGATTACTCCGGTTTTATTATGTATAATCTGATATTAATATATTGTAAATATTTTTACAAGATAGAAGTTGTAGTTCTTGAAGTCTCTTTTTATAATAAAAGGTTTTGATTGACACTGGCTGTTCAATCTATCTATTTCAGACATGCGTATGCATCTGTATGCACCTATAATCAAGATGATGAACCATGATCTGTATTGATCAAACCAATGTTACAATTACTTATGACGTGGTTGTAATTCTTATAACCAAGAATATCAGCGATCATATTGGTATGTTTTCCCTTGATCATCTTCAGTTCATTTGATGTGTAGTCAGAGATGCCTTTAGCAAACACTTCTCCCCCACATTCAATTTCAATGATATCGCCTCTTTCGAAATTTCCCATCACATCACTTACACCGGATGGCAAAAGGCTATTCTTGTTTACCACGGCATCCCTCGCACCCTGGTCGACGACAACTTTACCTGATGATTTCGCAAGGATGATCCATCGTATCCTATTTTTCTGTGCATCAGGGTTTGCTAAAAATAGCGTTCCTATTTCTTCGCTGTCAAGTACCTTAAGGATAACATCATCAACACTGCTGTTTGCGATCACCATGTGGCATCCGGACATGTTGCAGATCTTTGCTGCCTCTATCTTGGTTTTCATGCCACCTACTCCTTTCATACTGGTTGGACTCCCACCATAACTCTCGATCTCCGGTGTGATCTTTTCCACAATACTCAGGAGTTTTGCATCATGGTGCCTTTTCGGGTTCTTGTCATAAAGCCCATCAATATCAGAAAGTATTATCAGGACATCGCCCTCTGTTTTGCTGGCGACCATTGCAGATAACTTATCATTGTCCCCGAACGTGGCTTCGATCTCGTTTACGCATATGCTGTCGTTTTCATTAATAATTGGTATAACGCCGTAACTCAGGAGCGTGGATATGCTGTTTCGCAGGTTAAGATAGGTCAGCCTGTCAGAAAAGGCTGAATATGTCAGTAATATCTGTGCAACATTGAGGTCGTATTTGCTAAAAGCTTTGATCCACTCCTGCATCAGGATACTCTGCCCCACAGCTGCCGCAGCCTGACGCACAGGGATCTCACGTGGCCTTTTGTCAAGATGCAATATGTCAATGCCTATCCCGATAGACCCGGAACTGACTATGATGACCTGCTTTCCCATTTGATGAAGTCTGGATATCTGGGACGCGATCTTGTCCATGAACTCATATTCAAGCCCACCGTCCTCCTTGCTTATCGATGATGTGCCTATCTTTATCACGATCTTCTCAGCTTTGCCCAGAATATCTTTTCGTTTATTCAATATCGTTCACCATCGTTAATAATTGATAATTCATCGTTCGTCATTATAGTTAAGTGCCTAACATTTGGCGCTGATTAAATTTAAATCATCTTTTAAGGTAGTGCAATCGTCTCAGTATAAATAATGTAACTTTTTTCAATTTGAAAAATGCATGGTGAAAAAATTAACCGCAGAGCACGCAGAGTTATTAATACTTAAATTCTCTGCGATCTCAGCGATCTCTGCGGTTTTAAATTTTTCATTGATTTGTCTCTTTAAATACAATCTATTCAATGTTGGGGAGATCATCTCTTTTGTAATGCGTTCATTTCAACACGTCTGCAAGGTTGCTGTTCAATTTTTTGTGTGTGAACGGCTTTGCATCAGAGCCTGCATAATCAGCTACCCTGTCACCGTTTCCAAGAAGCACATATTTGTAGATGAGCAGACCTTCCATGCCTACAGGACCACGTGCGTGTATCTTGTTGGTACTTATCCCGACCTCTGCACCCTTGCCATACCTGAACCCATCTGCAAACCGCGTGGATGCATTGACCATAACGCTGGATGAATCCACCATGCTGATGAACAGGTCCCTGTTCTTTGCATTCTCCGTAACGATCGCATCGGTATGATGTGAGCCAAAAGTGTTGATATGATCAATGGCATCATCGATCGAGTCTACGATCTTGATCGAAAGTATAAGATCATTATATTCGGTGATCCAGTCCTCGTCAGTGGCTCTGAATATGGCATTCAACAAACCAAGTTTATTGATGATTTCGTATGAATTTGCATCACAGCGAAGCTCAACACCTGCATCGTTGAACATATTTGCCATTTTGGGAAGGAAAATCTCTGCGATATCTTTGTGTATTAGCAGGGTTTCCATTGCATTGCATACTGCAGGATACTGCACTTTTGAATCAAAGCAAACATCATAGGCTTTGTCAAGGTTGACTTCAGCCTTAGCCTTAGCCTTAGCCTCAGCCCCATCGTCAACATATACGTGGCATATCCCGTCTGCATGACCAAGAACCGGAATCTTTGTGTTATCCTGTATGAACTTCACGAAAGCATTGGAACCTCTGGGCACCAGAAGGTCGATATATTTATCCATATTCAGGATATCCATCACTTCTTCCCTTGTTTCCATTAACTGGAATGCACCTTTGGGCATACCGGGTGTGTTTTCTATCGCATCCACGAGTATGTCGAAGATGGTCCGGTTTGAGTTCAGTGCTTCACTTCCGCCTTTGAATATGACTGCATTTCCGCTTTTCAGGCACAATGACATGATCTGTGGTACAACATCAGGGCGCGATTCGAAAACCACACCGATAAGTCCTATAGGGCAACTCACCTGGTACAGATCAAGTCCGCTGTCCAGTTCCAAAGCGCTAAGCGTCTTTCCGACAGGATCATCCAGTTTGATGACATCCCTTATACCGGATATCATTTCATCGATCTTGTGATCCTTAACCTTCAACCTGTCAACAAGGGCCTGGGATAGTTTTCCCTCTTGCTTGAGTTTTTCTGCATTTTCAATGTCTGTAGCATTTGCCCCAAGCACTCTTTTGCGCTGTGCATCAAGTGCCTCTGCCATAGTCTCAAGTGCCTTGTCCTTGACCTGTGTTGGCACACTTGCAAGACTGATAGATGCCTTGCTGGCAGTCATTACCTTTCTTTCGATCTCTGTAACCATGATATGTGATCTCCTTTTCTGGTGCAAATGTATTTGATATGCTGAATATGTAATATTTGATATTGGGTTTCGACATATAAAGAATATTACTGATATATTTATCGTTATTCTTGGCTGAAGAAATGGGTCACGTCTTACATTCGTTTTTTCGTTTTTGTATAGATGTTTTAAAATGACTGCGCAAATGAAATGGTTCGATTTGAAACCAAAAACAATGCGACCGCCCGCATGCGGCATGTTTCATAAATACTTAATTGAATAATCGAAATCGTTAGCAAAAAGTGTGCAAGAAAAATCTCCATTTGGTCGATTTAACTCGAACTATATAATTCTATAAATTATATACTACAAGAAAATCTTCGCTATGCTCGGATTTACTCGAACTATATGTTAATAAAACATATACTACACGAAAATTGTGTAATGCGCTAGTGTCACGTCAACTTTAAAGTGTCGTGTTATGGCGAGTATAGATGAATTGACCGGAACTACAAAAACCGTATCAACCGTTTCCGCCATCAGGCGGCGTGGTCCACTGCTACCAAACTCGTAGACCAAACATACAATTTACAATTCTCAAAAATGCAAATACGCCGACGTTTGAAGATCGAAATATACTTCACATTCGTGGTGCAGGAACGTGCCGCGCTCACGCGCGGGTGGTTGCGCTGTATTTAACAGATGTCATGCCACCTTCCATCTATTACATTATTTCCATCTATCTGAATACTTTCTAGATGAATAGAAGCTTCAGGGAAGTTTCCAACATTGATATGCACTCATCAAAACCAAAATCGGCAGGGAGAAAGAGAACATGAACAAGAACTAGCTGTTCTTTAAGAGGAAATGACCTTGTGATATTCTCCTGATATTGGCTAACTCGCCACCGAGTACCTCGCGAGCACTACGACAAACTTGCGCCCGATCTTTTATTCTTGATCCGGCAACTACTACCCTAATACATTCGACTATCTTCTGCTGCGCAGTTTTGAAAGCAATCTTAAAATCTCTATATAGAGCCAGACTAGCGTCACTATCAATCCGAAAGCAGCATACCATTCCATATATTTTGGCATCCGATTTCTGGCGCCGCTTTCGATAAAATCAAAATCAAGGACCAGATTAAGAGATGCTATTGTAACTACGAAAAGACTAAAACCAATCCCCAATATCCCGCTCTCATGGATAAAAGGTACTGAAACACCAAATAGACCCATTACGAACGAAATCAAATAAATCACGAATATTGACCCGGTTGCTGCAACCACGCCAAGCTTAAAATTTTCAGTAACCTTGATAAAACCGCTTTTGTACGCAAACAGAAGACAAAACAACACTCCGAAAGTCAAAGTCACTGCCTGTATCACAATACCTGGATACATTGCCTCAAAAAAAGCCGATATTACTCCTAAAAATAACCCTTCAAATACGGCATAAATCGGTGCTGTAATTGGCGCCAAAGTCTTTTTAAAAACAGTTATAAGCGCTACAATCAGCCCGCCCACAATTCCAATTATCATTAAAATAGATACAAGGGGTGAATCCTTTGCAAACATATTCCATGTATATATTGCAGGAATTAGCAACATAAAAAGGAGGATATAGGTGCGATTAACAGTGCCGTTGATGGTCATATAGCCATCTTTAGCATCCCCTTCTACATGTCGAAATGTATTATCATTAAGTGCAGGATTTGCGGTTCTCATATTATGAGCTACGTTGTGGTAGTATAAATTTTATACGGGTTCTTGCCTTCGTCAGCATGGCGAATATCCAATAATCCCTATATTCTTCAATTCAAAAAAACAATTTGCACACGCTCATCACATAACGGCAGTGATTAGTAGTTCACTTACCGATATCTTCAAACCACAGGTCATGATTTTTCTCAATAAAGTCCTGCATCATGTTGAAACATTCATTATTGTCAAGATTAATGATTTCAACACCATGTTTTTTCATAAATTCTTCAGAGCCTTCAAATGTTCTGGATTCCCCTACAACTACTTTCTTAA
>JAUSPM010000080.1 GCA_030655675.1 Methanosarcinaceae archaeon
ACATACACATCGATTTTCTAATCGCTTTCAGCGCATTTCAACGTTTTTAATAGTATATGTTTTATAAACATATAGTTCGAGTAAATCCGAGCATAGCGAGGATTTTCTCGTTGTATATATTTTATTAATATATAGTGCAAATTAATGCGAACGAAGTGAGCATTTTCGTGCACACTTTTTGCTAACGATTTCGATTATTCAATTTAGTATGTATGTAACGTGCCGCCTGGCGGCGGTCGCATTGTTTTTAGTTTAAGATTGAACAATCTCATTTATGCAACAATCTTATCACATCTATACAGATACGAAAAAATAAATATCGAGGATTTCGATTGGGAAATTTTGATAGAAATTTTCCCGGAAATTTTGATAGAAATCCTCTCTAAAAGAAAAACAGGATCCTATTTCTCTGATTCTTCCACTCCAACTACGCTCAAAAACTTCTTCATGACTGCTTCATTAACAAGCTTCAGTAGTGTTTGCCTGTCTTTTGAGGCGCTGAACACTCCGAGCGGGATCTGTGCTGCTGCAGATGTTGCATGTCCGCCACCGATATCATCGCCAAATGCCCTTTTCATCACATCTCCCAGATTGATCCTGATGTCGTTGCTTCTACCTGATATGAAGATCTTGTCTTCGGATACACCGAACACGATCGAGGTGGAGATCCCTTCAAGGTTGAGTAAATAATCAGCTGCCTGGGGTAGTGTATCACGATCACGTATTGTACCTACATTTGTAAGAAGGTAACTTCCTATAACTTGCCTGTTTACGATGGCATCACCAAGAACGTCCAATGTTTCAATAGACATTGATGGGCGTTCTAACTGTTCAAGGATCTCATGGTCGGATAGTGGGTACAAATATGATGCCGCTGAAAGATCTGCTGGGTCAGTATTTCGTTTGAAATCCTGTGTATCTGTCCTTATTCCGTATAGGAGGGCAGTTGCTAAGTTTGTAGTAATATCAACGTTTAGTTCCTGAAGATATTTTGTGAGGATCGTAGCTGTTGCTCCTACATTGGGGCGCACATCGACATATTCAGCATTGAGCACCACTTCACCTAATGGGTGGTGGTCTATTATAATACCAATAGGCAATCCATTCGGTACATTATTATTGGAACCCGGAACAGCACAATCTATAAGCGCGATCTTATCGAATTTTGAAATATCATGTCCTTCCATTCGCTCAAGTTCGATCCCAAGAAGGTTTACAAAAGCTTTGTTTTCCTGGTGACCGATCTCACCGTGATATAATATAGTGGATTTTATTCCAAGACTGTTTGCAATTTCTTTTAGTGCAAATGCACTTGATATGGCATCAGGGTCAGGATTGTCATGTACTACAATAGCGAGTTTTTTGTTATTGATCCCTTTCAGCCATTGGGATAATTTAGTTCCCCTACTTATCGATTCAACACGTTCAAGTGTTCTTGCAAGTGAGGATGCAATCAGTTTTGAAGGCATAACAACGTGGTTTGCCCCGAGTTCTTCCATCTCTTGCCTGTTTATAATATCGGGTGCTCGTGAAACAATATATACTTCAGGTGAGACTATTTTTTTGATATTTTTAATTGCTTTTTTATTTGCTTCAACATCAGAGCTCAATATCAATATGGCTGTGAGACTTTTAATATTGATCAGATTTAACAGTTCAGGATCGCTGATATCGCCAACGATTGCTTCATACGCTTCTTCACGTAATGTTTCTACTTTTTGTTTGTCCCTGTCTACAATAACGAGGTTTTTATTAAGTTCCCTCAGTTCCTTTGCGACAGCAAATCCAATGCTTCCGCTTCCAAGGATCAAATATGTGGGTTTTACTCTTGCTTTTGCAGGTGTATCAGTTTCTTTTGGAATAGTAGCCATTTAGCTGACCTCCATGTCTTCTATTAAATGTTTGTTCAGTATTAAGCATTTTTCGGTTAATGGGCATTTCAACAGGATGGTTGTAACATATGGTGCATATAGCAAATAATATGATGTTTGACAGCAAATATCAGTTTATATGAGAGTTGTAGTTACCAGGTTGCAGGAAAAAGAGGACAATACCGTTGAATTATTTGGAAAATACGGTCTTGAAGCGATAGTTGTTCCAACCATACGTTCACGACCGCCGCGCGACTCTGCTTCACTTGATGCACTGTTACAAATGGTGAGTGGGCAGAGAATCGATATTCTAATATTTACAAGTTCGCTCGGTGTTTCGAAGTTCTTTGAAAAATGCGATTCGATCTCTTCGAATACAACGATCATCAGTGTGGGTCCAAAGACCGCACAGAAGGTGAATGAATTTGGATATTCTTCGGAAGTGCTGGATTCATTTTCGTCTGACAGGTTCGCAGAATATCTAAAAGACCGCGCACGTGGCAAGATCATAGGAATTGCAAGGGCGGGTGTTCCAAATCCAGAACTTGTAGGGGCTCTTGAATTACTGGGCGCAACGGTTGTTGAGGGTGTGTGTTATGAACTTGAGAGTGCGCCGAATGAGTTGAAAGGAATGATTTCAGCTCACAAGATCGATGCTGTTGTTATTACCAGTACGAAGTCGTTTTTGTCTGCCGGACTTGAAAACACGGATGTTTCCGGCGTTGTGATGGTCGCAATTGGTCCAAAGACTGCAAAAGGAATGATGGATGCGGGAGTCGAGCCTGATATGGTGGGGGGCGGAACACTTGAATCCTGCGCGGTGTTGTTGCAGGATATGGGGTAAAAATGATGCTAATTTCTGAATAAGAATCATTGTTATTCTATATCGGATTTTGATATACTAAACAATATCTACTTTTTGTGACTTTCTGCCACAGAGCGTACAGAGAACGTAGCAACATCCCTTTGTGTACTCTGTGCGCTCTGTGGCTGTCAGATATAGTTCTAATGTATTTGAATAGTTGCGGTAAGAAATCTGCGTAAATGAAATTGTTTTATCGTATTTGTTCGTATATACCCCTTATTGCAAGAGCAACAAAAAAATGT
>JAUSPM010000082.1 GCA_030655675.1 Methanosarcinaceae archaeon
ATGGCATTGCTTGTCCCTTCAATTTTCAGTGTTTGTATTATTTCGGGATTAGTCTCTTTCCACCCTGAAGCAGGATATCCCAAAGCATCTATCTCCTCTGATATTTCCTGTGCCCGCTCACGGTCATCACCGCGAACTAAAATAGTTGTTACAACGTTGGACACGCCAAGAAAATCCTGGACTGTGGACAGGGACGTAAACGCCAGAGTCTCATCCATGGGTGTTCTGCTGTTATAAATTCCCACAACTTTGAGGTTCATCGGATTTGCTTCAGGAAATGAAGCATCAATTGTATCTCCAATTTCCACATTGAGTTTTTCAGCAAGGGCATCACCAACTACTACACTGTTAGGCGAAATTTCCAGATCCCGGAAACTGCCTTCGACAATGTTGTCATTGATGTGCATCACGGAATTGTGGGCTTCAACCTCTATGCCCTGCATGACCACATTCTTGTTCTTGCCTTCGTATTCAAATGTAGCAGCCCCGAAAAGAACCGGTGATATGCTTATAACGCCATCGATCTCATTGATCTCCTCTATGAGATTACGATACAGATGGATGTAATCTTCACCTTCCTGCGGTTCAACTGTTACATGTGGCATCATCGTGTCAACGGTCTTTGAATACATCTCATCTGTAAAACCCACCATTACCGCCTGTGACCACATGAGCAGCATCACTGCCAGACCGACTGCAAGTACAGAAAAGATGGTCTGTCTGCGGCGAGATGTAAGATGCCGCACGGCAATGAAGAGCTCATACATGAATATCACCTGCGTCTGTTGTTTGCCAGATATGCTATTATAAGAAGTGAAATCATTGAAAAGATTGTAAGACCGGGTGACTCTTCGGTAGGAGCCGGTTCAGATTCGTTAACAAAGACACTTTCTTCGACCTCTATGACCGTATCCCATCTGTCCAGTACATCGCCATCATTACCCACGACCTTGAGCGTAAGTTCGTATATCCCCGCCGCAAGTTTGTCGCTCCATGCAACCTCAATGGTCTCGTCATCTCCTGACATCAGGATCGGGGATTTTTCGGATATTTCCTCAATTGTTTTACCATCTTTTACGACTGTAAATACGATATTGCCTGTGAATGGAACCTGTGACTGACCGAGTAAGGTGACACTTGCACCTGTTTTATCCTTGTAGAGTTCAGTGATCTTTGCATCGTCTTTTGCCTTGAACGTTTCCGATCTTGCAATGACAACATCTGTTGGTGATGCAATCCTCACTTTTACCCTGATCGAGTATTCATGATCGTTATCAAGACGTATATTCCAGTCCTTTGAAAGAGGTGTAGCCTGCACAACATTAATGCGGCTGTCTTTGGTCTTGTAAATAACGGTGTCCCCATCTACAAGCATGTATTCCACATCTGCCAGCACAGGTTCGGCACCAAGCGCACCGATCTTTGGTGAGAGGATGATGCTGATTCCCATTGAATCCGGTACGATGTCCTTGATGTATATCTTTGGGATAGCCGCCCGTCCGTATGAGAAGTTGGAGTATCTTGTTTCTATGGCGTTGCCGTCCATTGACACTGTAATTTCGGTGCGGTAGTACCCTTCTTCCGGTTTTATGTTCCAGAATGCAACTTTGGTGATATCGGCATCAGGGGATATTCTGTTGATATCGAATTGTTTTGATGATATTACTTTTCCATCGAATATCAGGTTAGATATGACAACTATGTTCTCATATTTTTCATTTGCGTGGATCGTGAAGTCTGCTGAGTCAACGTCTGAATAGATATCAACGATACTGATATCCTGTGCAGCGGCTGGTTGGATTGTGATAAATAGCAATAGCAATAGCAATACTGCTAAAAATATTGTCAAGTTTTTTGTGGACATGTTGTAATACCCCTCTGTTTGTTAAATGACTTTAGTCAGTTATTTGGTTTAGGTGGTATAAACAGTTTTAGTGTTATGAATTTGAGGATTTACACATGATAATCGAATACGCAATTATTACTATTATAATAGTAAAAAGATGTACTTTATTACTATCGTATTAGTAATAATGATGTACTTTATTACTATTGTATTAGTAATAATCACAAAATACGGGCATTGATAGTGATTATTTAAGTGCTCTATGGCTTTTTGGAAGCTTTAATTGCAATATGTGGGGTTTTGGCGATGTTTTTGTTTAAATTAGTATATATATGGTTCGAGAGTAGTCGAGGATAAATGGGGTTTATCGTCGAGTTGTGTCGAGGGAAATATGGATTAGCTGAGATTCATTTATTTTATTATTATATCGATATGGCATTAAATCCAGATCATTTACACATATTTATGAAATACTTGCTAAAATTTTCCGTAGGTTATATATCTAAGATGATTAAAGAGATAAGTAGCATTGTTGATGACGATAAACTTCACGTCTGTGAAGAATCTAATATCGATAGCTACAAAGGTTTCCATAAAATTACAGAAATATACCTATGAGAAGGTAAAAAATGTGAACAAAATATTGATTTTATACAAATCGAAAACATATAGTTGTCAGAGAGGAAAATGAATCAAAGTGCCATAATTGCAATTTCAGACATGATCAGCAATGCTGATACAATCGGCATAATCGGAATCATAGTAGCAATCATAATAGGTGTAATTGGCATTTTTGTAATGATTATAATACCACTTATCGAATACAGACACAATAGACAGAGAAGCATTAAAACCATCTACAAGGTCATATGGAAAAAATCATCATCATTGAAGCCAGAAGATATCTTAGAGGGACGTCCATTCCACGAATACTATCATCCATGCAAAGAAGAAGACGATAAAATTGCCCAATTTTTAACAGAAAAGAAAAATACACTGATAATTGGCCATCCCCTAGCTGGTAAGACAAGAAGTCTCTATCATGCATTAATAAACCTGAATAAACCATATGCTGTCCTGATTCCCAGATGTGATGACATCAAAATAGAATTATTTGAAATCCCCCCTCATCGAAATCTTTGGGGGCAAAAGCCAAAACTTGTCATCATTGACGATTTGCAGATATTTGTAGAAAAAGATAACTTCGATTATTTACTCACTGCCTGTTTAAAGAAAAAAATAATCATTGTTGCCACCTGCCAGTCTGGGTTAGAATACACAAAAGTAAAAAACAAGTTGCTTGATAAGAATATCTATATAGAAACAATATTCGGCACAAATACTGTCGAGCGATCAGAAATAGATGAAAAAACCGGCAAAGATATTGCAGCCAGTGTTGGAATTGACTGGAGGGACATTAAATTCAATGGTACCATAGGCTCAATCTTCATGTCATTGGTTCAGATGGAAAAACGATTTGGTGACTGCACAAAGACTGAAAAGATTATCTTGCGAGCTATTAAG
>JAUSPM010000089.1 GCA_030655675.1 Methanosarcinaceae archaeon
AATACTCAATTTACTAATATCAATTAACCAACCAAGAGAGGTTTTTCATGACAGAAGATGCAGTAATTGGAAGGATAATAAAAGCTCGCACCATCAGTGATGCGTGGTATCGCGGGCTTAACACGATCTGGAATCATGGCAGTGTAATAACTGATGAAAGGGGGAGCCAGATACGTGAGTTCCTTAACTTGATGATCGTTATCGAAGACCCGTACACCGACAATATTCCAAAAGACATTTCATGGAATGAAGAGCGTCTGGAAGAATATGCCAAACAGTTGGTAACCGGGGAGAACGTGCAGGATTTTGAATACACCTACGGGCAGCGTCTTCGCAACTGGGATGACAAGGTTGACCAGATCGCTTATGTCATCGAAAAACTAAAAGACAGCAAAACAACCCGCCGCGCAACTGCAGTTACATGGGTTCCAACAATCGACACTCTTGTAGATGAAGTTCCTTGCATGATAATTGATGACTTCAAAATACGTGAAGGGAAAGTACACCTGACAACACTATTCAGAAGTCACGATTTCGCGGGAGCGTATCCTGCAAACCTTTATGGGCTGTCAAAACTGCTCGAATATGTCGCAGAAAAGGTCGGTGTGCCAGCCGGAAAAATAACAACTATTAGTGTTTCGGCACACATATATGACCACGATTGGGATAATATCGAAGATATTATAAAAGGGGTTCAGTAAAAAATGAAAGTCGCAGTAAACAAATCAAAAATATTTGGTGAAGTGTACGCACCGCCATCGAAAAGTTACACACACCGGGCAATAACAGTAGCAGCCCTCTCACATGAATCTATAATCCACAAACCATTGCTATCGGCAGATACCATGGCAACTATCAATGCATGCGAAATGTTTGGTGCATACATCGAAAGAACAGATGACGACGATCTTATCATAAATGGTGTAGATGGAAAGCCCATTGTACCGTGTAATGTAATAGACGTTGCAAATTCAGGAACAACACTGCGTTTCATGACAGCAATTTCCGCGCTTGCAGATGGCGTAACCGTCCTCACGGGCGACAGTTCCATAAGAGGAAGACCAAACGGACCACTACTTGATGTACTCAACGATCTCGGTGTTGAAGCATATTCAACACGTGATAACGCTTGCGCACCTCTTGTTGTGCGTGGCGGTCTTAAGGGTGCGATCGTACAGATTGACGGATCAATTAGTTCACAATTCATATCTGCACTTTTGATTGCTTGTCCGCTAACGAATAACAGCACTACCCTCTCCATAAAAGGAGAACTTAAATCAAAACCTTATGTCGATGTCACACTCGATATAATCGAAAAGGCAGGTGGGGAAATTCATGTTGATAATACGAACAATATCAAATTCATAATTCCGGCAAACCAGAAATATGATCTCAAAGAATATACCGTGCCGGGAGATTTCTCATCCGCATCATACCTGCTTGCCGCTGCCGCAATGACCGGTTCGGAGATTATAGTCAAAAACCTGTTCAGGTCAGAACAGGGGGATATTGCCATCATTGATATTCTAAAACGAATGGGTGCGAACATTGAGTGGGATATCGAAGAAGGAATTGTTACATTAAAAGGCGGCGACCTTCACGGAACAACAGTTGATGCAGGCGCAACACCTGACCTTGTTCCAACAGTCGCAGTCCTTGCAGCAGTTGCAGACGGCGTGACCGTGATCGAGAACGCTGAACATGTCCGGTACAAAGAAACCGATCGACTGCGTGCGATGGCACTGGAACTTACCAAAATGGGAATCAAAGTCAAGGAAGAAACTGACAAACTGACCATTACTGGCGGGAATCTCGTTGGAGCTGACGTAAAAGGATGGCATGACCATCGTATAGTAATGGCGCTCACAATTGCCGGAATGGTTGCAGGCAATACAACAGTTGACACTGCCGAATCCGTTTCAATATCCTATCCTGATTTCTTTGACAAAATGCGCTCATTGGGCGCTGATGTTAATACAATTGAAGAATAGGGTGCATTTCCTTATCTTTTCTTTTATTTTAGAGGGTGCAGAGTTATTGCCATAACTGTTAACTCGTTTATTTAGTTTCTCTGCGCTCTTGCGACCTGCACGCCCTATGGGCGTAGCAGGCACTCAACTCCATAGGAGGTGAGTGTGCTCTGCGGTTAAAAAAATCATTGATTTTTGTTATTTTTTGATATAATCCACTCAATGTTAATGATATCTTAAAAATTCACAGATAATCAAAAAATCCAAAACACCGCTTGAATATATTCGCTACATAGCCACAGCTACGCGTATTCGATTTTATGGCATTATAATCAAAAAAAAGAAAAAAAGTAGGCGAAACGCCTACTTTAAAGATTTATTTATCTTGCTGGGATAACAAGTGTTCTCTCACCAGCAGGCACGAACTCTCTCATTGCGCCTCTGCCGAACTCTACTCTAGGCTTCTTGAAGTCGAATGGCATCAAGTCGTCTGCGAAACAGAGTTTGATCAGTGGGTTGACAGCGAATGCGTCTCCACGACCGGAGTGTGTTGCTGATGCGACACCGGAGTATCCACCCTGGTGACCTACGTTCATTGCGTAGATTGGGTAGTTTGCACCACGGAGTTCAAGAGGAGCACCCTCGTCGGACTGGTATGAGAATACGTTGGTTGCACCACACTGGTCCTGCAAATCGTAACCGAAGAAACCAAGACGGCCGTGTGCTTCCTTGTGCAGGTACATTGAAAGGTACCATGCTGAAAGACCAGCGTTTCCGTTTCCGGTTGCAATTGCTACTCCACAGCCTGCTGCTGCTGCAAGAACAGTTGCTCTCTGGGATCCACCGAAGTGGTCTTCGAGTGTTGTTGGGTATTTCTCGTAGTTCTCCAATCCATAGATTGTGGACTCGGTTGCAATGTCCTTAACAACATCGATTGTTGCTTTGACCTTGTTGCTTGTACCGGTCTTTGCTGCACCCTTGTATTTGTCGTTGATGTAATCAACGTTGTAGTACAGGTTGTCATCCAGGATATCGTTGGTGTATGCTGCGGTTGCGTACATTGTGAAACCGACACCACCAGACATGTATGATCCTAACCAGATCTGATCATAGAGCATAGATGCTGCTGCAACTACCTCAAGAGCGACCTTTGCTGGATCTTCCTTGTTTGTTCGGCTTGTCTGAACGATATCAGACATGTGACCGAAGGATAATCCACCAGGTTCGTTAGGTCCACGTGCACGGCGTGCTGGAAGCATTTCGGACATTGAAACAAGTCCTGCGTGCTTTGCACTGAATGCGAGATCTGCTACTGCTGCTTCACCAGCACACATGTTGTATGCTGCGATGAAGGACATACCGACCTGCATTGCCATCCATCTGGATGTCTGTGCACCATCAGTTGTTCTACTGACGATTGTTGGGATATGTACAGCCTGCCATGAGGTTTTGCCTATGGATGCTTTGATCTGTGCTGCCTGTTTTTTGTCGAATTCCTTGTTGATGTTGATGACATACTGTTTGTCAATCTCATCTGCAAGTTCATCGTCACCAGTAAAGACTTTTACGTAACAGTCATCTACCAATGCTGGGTGTGTCTCAACCATGTGTTCCTGAACAATTGCTGCACCAGGCATTGCGTGGTTCAACACTTCAAGGTAGTGGTTGATTGTTTCTGGTGTGACTTCCTTACCAAGACGCTTTTCGAGTGTCTCGTGTGCGAGGTCAAGACCTACTAAACAGGATCTTCGGATATCATCCCACATCTGCTGCATTGCAGCGTTGTTTACGTAGTGAAGATCGTCACCCTCAACAACCATGTCCGTTCCGGAAATGGTGTAAGGTGTGAGTTGCCTCTGACCTAGAGGGATACCTGCGCAGTGCATCATTGGGTTGTATGCTGCAAGTCCTCTCTTCTTTGCAATTGCTGCTCCTGCTGCAGCCATTTCTACCTTTCTTGGGCTCTGTGTGTATCCAAGTCTGAGGTATTTTGCGGTCTTGTCTGTTATACTTCCACCTTTGTTCTGGTTTGTACCGAACTCCTGGGTGTACTTAACTTCCATAGCCTTCTTAAACATTCTTTCTCTGTCTGCCATTTATATCACCTCAATTTTTTGGCTGGAATCCATATCTGGTTCTCAGTTCCCATACTCTGTGTACCCATTCAACGACTTCTTTGTCGTCTTTGAATGCCACATTGTCTACACGGTAGAAGGTGGTTCTCTTTGCAGCTTCTGCTTCGGACATTGGCTTACCAAGGTCTACCTTTCTATCGATTGGTACACCGACTTGGTCCTTGTCCTGAATGATGGTTCCGTTCACGAGTCGGCGTCTGTCGAGCATATCGAACATGACACCGTCTTCCTGAAGACGGCATGAGTGACCGTGGACAGTACATCCTCTAAGGCCGGACAGACCTGGGCAGGTCATCTCTGTCTCGAGTTGTTCTTTTGCCACTTCTTCCATATCTCTCTCACGAGCTTCAACGACTTGACGACCGGAAAGAGTTCCTGGGTCGACGCCTCTGTAGTTGATTGCTGCATGGTAAGATCTAAAGTATGGTGTTGCTGGTGCGTTGTACATTGAGTCAGCGAACTGAACGTATCGTACACGGTCACCTGCTTTTGCACCAGGGGTTGCTTCTACAGCTTCCCTTACGGAACATGCTGGCTCACCCATCTCAGCGAGTGGTGGGTGTGTGCTTGGGTAGTCGCTACCTGCTGCACGGTGTCCGAGACATGCGGTAAGATCTTCATCTGAGATCTCTCGCAATTTCTCAAGGTCACCAGACATGTGCTTTCTTCTGTTAGCTGCAACGGATGTTGCGCCTGGGTAATATTGTGCTTTGTATGCCATTGTATTACTCTCCTTAGTTGTTTAGCGTAGGTTGCATTATGGATCGTACATCTTTCACGAGTTCGTTCAACTTGCCCCTTGGACATGTTTCACCTCGCGTGATTCCAGTTACAATTTCCATAACTGTTCCCTTTGTTAGAATATCTGCATTTTTTGGTTTTACTAATCTTGTTTTAATACCTGCTTCTGCAAAATCCTCGAAATCAACCGGGATCTGACAGACTACTATCGCAGGAATATCCACATTTTCCAAAATCGATCGTGCCTTTCTTACTACATGGTCACGTATGTTCCCAAGATGTATTACAGCCAGTTTGTGTCTTTTAATCTGTTCAATCTCTTCGGGACTTATCCCAAAAGAACCTGATTTTAATCCTGAATCAGGAATTCCTGAACCACTATTCAACACCATTACACTGACCTGTATATTCTCTCGGCGCATCCCGTATGTGATTTCACATATAGGTTTTGTGATGTGTCTTCGACCAGGGCTCATTGCGAGTGCAATCACATCAGGACGACCGGTTTCTGACAGTGTACCTCGCTGAGCGAGTCCTCCGCCTCTACCTATGCCCATTCCATGTCTGCAATCAACTACCTGAGTTTCCCGATCAAACATTTTTAATCACTCTTTTGCGCACCAAGGATACATACTTGGTCTTCTACATTTGCTTTAGGATCCATCATGCCAAGCATTGAAGGATTCGCATTTGGACCATGTTTTGCATAATCAGACACTGTTGCTTTTGAATGGAAGAAATGTCCGGTTCTATATTCGAACGGGAATGGCAGTATCTTTTCACAGACTGCTCTGATCTCTTCTTTAACATCAGCATCAGCGATATCAAGTCGTATTCGACCAACACTGATTGAAAGTTCTATTGCTGTATCAGCAATCTGAACAACTTTTCTGGCAGTGTGGCGTACATCTTCGCCAGTTCCTGGTCCTGCATATACCTTTCTTGGTAAGCGGGGACCCTGGATCATTGCTCTGGAAATACCTTCAACTTTGTTCAACTCCGTAAGGAGTATCTCCGCGGTTTCAGCATTCAGTAAGCGTGACGGGAAAATTTCGACCTGAATTCGGCCATCTTTATTTGGAATTATTTCTCTCATTGAGTAAAACCTTCAGATATTCTCGCTTAGAAACCGCCTGCAACTGCTGCGATTGGCTCTCTAAATTCTTTCATTGATCCGAACACGTCACCAACAAGGCCGGATGTCATCTCAGGTGTGAACATCTGAGTACCTGCATCAAGAGCAACTGCTGCTGAGATACATGGAATACCGAAACCTCTGGAGTGTCTTGTTACTACGTGGTTACCGTTGAATACACCAGGTCCACCGCCACCATAAATTGAGTGACTGAAGAATGAGAAACCTACTGCAACACCCTGTACCTTACCATAGTCACATCCTGTTAAACCTGTCTCTTTTTCAATGAGGTCATTGAAGTAGAGAAGTGTTGAGGATACGTGCTGCGGACTACGTCCTGCACCACAGTTGACTAATGTTGCTGCAAGTGTACCTGCTGCTGTGTATGCGTTCCACAGTGGAACATCGTTTGCTTTGTAGAACTTGTATCCGGATGGTGCTGTCTTGTCGACTGAAATTACACCGTCTTCGATTGCCTTTCCTACAATTGCCTGTACTACAGTACCGATTGTACCAGTCTTACCGTTTGTCTTTACAGTGTCGAACACAAGGTTGTTTGCGTTAAGACCCTGGTATGCAAGACCGAGTAACTGGTGTCTTTCGAACATGCCTACTGCATTACCCATCTCAATTAATCCTGTCTGCTCATAGATTGAGGACAGTGATGCTGAGTTCATTGCGGACTTTCTTGTGATAGCTGCAATGTGGTTAGCCATGATGTTTCTCATTGAGAAACCCAGACCTTCATTCTGCTGTGGGATGCTCAAGATCTGTGCAATGTTTCCGCCCATAAGGTCCATTGTCTGTGGGTAACTTCCCCAGACTGCTGCCTTTACGATTGGTGCATCGAACATGTCGGTGTTGAACTGGTCAAGAAGCGCCTGTGTGATTGATGCTGCTCCTACTGTGGTTGCGGATATGTAATCTGCACCTGCGTCAGTTCTTCCCTTTGGTACCTGAACAAGCAACTGTTTGCCGCCATTCAATGACTTTACGACTGTGTTGTCGCCTGCGTCTACCTGCACCAGTTTCTTAACTGCTGCTTCGAGTGCACCTGCGTTTCCAACTACATCGTAGTTGAGTTCACGTCCAAGAATCTGGCGACCTTTTCCACCCATTCTGCCGCTCGCAAGAGCAGACTGAATTCCGGCTAGGTTGATTGCTACAGATCTCTTGGTATCTGTGATTATCTTACCGACTGCTGTATTTCTGGTTGGCGAAATTGCCATCAGATCTACGCCACTCTTTAACAGTTTTCCACTGTCGCTGTAGATGTCTATTTTATCAGACACGTATATCTTCCTCCTATTTTAATTATTCAAGAAATTTTTCACCTAGGAAAACGGAAATAATTAAGCAAGTGTGCTGCTACTCATCTTATTATTTAGATATTAGAAAGTGCAACAACCTGTAATTATTTAGAATTACTTTTCCTATCAGAATTCCTCGCAGTTTCATCAAATATGCTATGTTACTTAAACCTTTTGTGTCTTTAATGATAATCCATTATAATTAAACAAATATAATTTGCAGTATTCGTATTCTAGAAATATATAATAATGTATAAAATTACATAGTCTGCACAATTCGCATGAATCTCAATAAACTATAAATAGAATGACCATATATTAAAATGTTATAATTGTAAATATACACTTTTTATATAATTAATTTCATTTCCAATTTAATTTTTTACATATAGACCAGTTAGCGCAATTGCTGCCAACCACAAAAGTTTAAGTAATACGTGCATCAAGTACACACGATTGATATGGAAGTAGTTGCCGATATAGGAGGAAGCCCCGGAGTTGACTGCCGTGGGTTTTGTAAGTACTGTTATTTTAAAAAAGTAAAAGACGTCCCTGCATTTGGATGTAAATACTGCCTTCCTTTCACAAAAGGATGTGATTACTGCACACGCGGTGTCAAGGAATCTTATCCGGGTTTTAAGCCGGTAAAGGTCGTAATGCAGGAAATAGGCCAGGCCGTACATTTCAGTTCAAAAGAAGTAGATAAATTCACAATAAGCGGTGGTGGGGATGTAAGTTGCTATTCACAACTTAATGAATTGGTTTCCTATCTTTCAAATCAATTCGGCAAACCGATCCACCTCGGATACACAAGCGGTAAAGGTTTCAGTAAGGGCGATGAAGCACAGTTCTTCATTGACAACGGCGTAACAGAAGTATCATTCACCGTATTTGCAACAGACCCACAACTCAGAGATAAATATATGCACGATCCTGAGCCGGAAGCATCCCTTCAGGTACTTCGGGATCTTTGTGCACACTGCGAAGTATATGCCGCGATCGTACTCATACCCGGTGTCAACGACGGCGATGTTCTTGAAAAGACCTTAACCGACCTTGAAGAAATGGGCGCCACAGGTGCAATACTCATGCGCTTTGCAAACACACGAGAAGAAGGTTTGATCCTTGGGAACGCACCCGTCATCGATGGTGTTGCATCCCATACCGTTGAAGAGTTCCAACAGATCGTCCGCGACAGTGCGGCAAAACACAGTTTCAGAGTCACAGGCACGCCTCTTGAAGACCCATTGATCGGCTCACCATTTGCGATTCGCAACGATGACGATGCACTTGCCAAGTTACCCATATTAACAAAAGAAGCAACCATAATCACAAGCAGCACTGCTGCGCCGCGCCTGAAAGAGATATTCGATAAACTCGGTGGCAGCGTGAATATCGTACCCGTGGACAAGGATGTGGCATGTCTTATTACTATAGAAGATGTCGAAGCACTTGACCTATCTAATATTAAGGACACTGTAATTCTCCCGGGTCGGGCCTTTGTTCATGATCCCGAAGCCAAAGCAGTACTCTCACGAGATGGTGTTGAAAGGTTTGTGCGTCGGGGAGAAGACACACTCACCGTTGATGGTGAAATGTCGATAGGCATGACAAAAGAAGCAGTACTGGAACTTGAAATACAGAGATTTACCGGACTCATTCAACAGATCAATGCGATCGGCCTGCCAATCACATAAAATCCGACAATCCCATCTGTTTTGACTTATCGTTCTCAAAAAGCGATTTCATATCATATCCGACAAGTTCGATGCGCTGTCTTGTGTACTCGGACACGTCATAATTTTTTGCAACCCTCTGGGATACTTCAAGGTATTTCTTGACCGAACCTTCATGAACAGTAAGTATCACCCTCCCGCCACATTTCGGGCAGTTCCCCATCAGTGGAGGTCGCCGAAATTTCTCACCGCACTTGACGCAACGTGTTCCCTGCCGCGAGAACGCACGCAGGTTTCCGATCATATCAGGCAAAAAGTGTGATGTCAAAACCCTCTCTGCAACATCCCACACATCTACAGCACGTATCTTCTCCCCAAGGGCAAGTTGTGCATCCATTTTCTCGACCATAGTACCAAGTGTCTTATAAGCACTGTTCACCGGACCTGCCGCAATGTCCGATGTATCATGTGTGAACATAAAACCATCATACTGCCCCGGAGTTCCCAGTCTTCCACTCACAAGATCCATGATCTTTTCAAGTTCCTTTGGGTTGGTGTACTTCAAAGTGGCTTCATAGAACTCAAGAGGATACCGCGCACATACATCTATATTATGTGCTTCCTTGTCGACCTCGCTCGGGTCAAGTCGCGTAGTAAGTACAAGCGGTGCATCCATCTGCCCGCCGCGCTTATCAGGCAAGAACTCGCGCGAGAAGTTGATGAGTCCGTCCATTAGTAACATGATACAGTCCTCATCACCATCGCAGTTGCGCCGCTTTGCCGCATGGAAGAACGGATGCGCATAACCAACTGATGCGCCCGTAAAACCCACGATTCGCCCAAGTACACCTGCCGAAGTATGTGGCGCAAGCCCCATCACCATCACGCCAACCATATCATCGATCGTTTCGGCGTTGTAATATGGTTCAATCTTATAATACCTGACAAGCAGGTCATCTATATATTGTGAAATCCTGAGCATATAATCGGCACAGTCGTAGGATATTACGAGATCCTGAACCTTAAGGCACACCACCTGAGTATCGCTTGTGAGCGGTTTACCGTGTATGTCTTCACTATATCCAATATTGGTGAGTTGGGCTGCCGTGATACCCAGCTCATCAGGACGTATATGGGTCAGCGGAATATCGGACATGTCATATCGAACAGTTCCGTCCTTGAATGTAAACAGGTCGTGTTTTGCCCGTAGAATTCCTTTTTCAAGTGGTTCAGGAGTTCTGTGTTTGGACATGAGTTTTTTGACACCTTTTAACGAATCTATTGTGGTATCTCGCTCACCCACCTTTTCAAAGGCTTTGTCATAAATGGTTTTAAAATCGATCTTTTGCATCCGGACTGATGTGGTCTTACGTCCGCATTTTGGACATATCACCTTATTCATTGAAACGCCGCATCGCTGGCAGAACAGTTTGGGAACCGTAAATTCCCCACAATCGCATCTGGATTCATGTGTTTCTTCCCTACATGCAGGACATATCCGTGTACCGATCTCAACGAGTATCTCTCCAACCTTGTCGTTCATTTTGGATGTAAAACTTGCGGCAGCTTCAAGTTTTCTGGTATTTCCACCTGTTTCCCCGATCGGGAACAGGGCATGTGGTGCAGGAGACATTTTCCGTTTGTCAGATTTCTCAGGTCGCCCCATTCTTGCACCTATGCGCATTGGTGCACGTGCACGAACCACCATTCCGCTCAGGCTGTTAACTGCATCCAGTGTTGTTTCAGTGTCAAGTTTGTCCCATGTGCGCGCAAGGTTTGTGTCAAGACCAAGACATAGTATGAAAGGCAGGGGTTCACTAACCTGCATTTTTCCATTCACTACTTTGTGAAGTACAAGCATGTTCTCAAGTAGAATCTTCATACCATTGGAGATTGCCTGTTCATAGGGCAGTTCCAACACGGAATTTTCAGAATTGAGTGAACCATGTTCTGACACGAACTCAGCAAGTTGCCGATATTCATCGATCGTGATGTCGTGCCAGAGGTATGTGAACTTTGGATGCAGTGGGATGCCGAGTGTTTTTGAGATGTCGAGTGCGACCTCTTGAGTCGGGTCTTTTAACGCCTCTTCGTCGATATTTTTGTCACCTGTTGCCATTCCATATTCCTGTATCCACCATTCAAAACAATGGGGGGACGGGATAAGCGGATGATTGTTCTCAAGGAAATCCCCATAGTTGATGAGGATCTCACCTATATCTATTATATGTACAACCTGTGAATGCAGGGCTTTTGCTTGTTCCACATCATCAATGCGAAGTACATCCCCGGACTTGAGCCTGACAGTTGGTCCTTCAATGGAATCCACTGGCGCCATGCCTGCGGCTTTTCCGGGGCGCTCTACTTTAAGTTGAGTTCCTGCGGCTATGAAATCGTCCATGATGATCATGCCGGCAGGGCTGATTCCTGCTGCTGCAAATGATGTATTGCGCGACCTGCCGTAACGTAATCGGAAACCTCCCGGACGCGAGGGATGTGAGAATACGGGGCGCCCTGCGATGAGGTCGCGGAGATATTTGTCCTTTGGTTTTATGCCTGCGCCCTCATCTTCATCTTCTCCGGTTTTTGCACCTGCGAGGAATGTGTCGAGCCAGTCCCACCCATCCATCTGGAGTTTCTTTACATGTTTCTGGATCTTGGGTGCCTTTAGCGCGAGTCCTTCTGCGAGTACGAGCGCCATCCCCCCACGCACTCTGTTGCTTGGAACTCTTTCAAGGTCACGGTGTCCTTCAACCTCTGCCTCTTCAGTTGGTTCACCGTCAAGACATACCGGGCAGTTCTCTACGATCAATCGAATTTCGTCTTCGGATGGCATGTACTGGAGATTGGCAACCCTGCGATACACCCCGATCTCCTCAATATAACGCTCAACCTCTTCCTTGCGTGGTTTGTATCTGTCGATCCCAACTCCGCGTCGCACATAGTCGCCGACAAGTACGGACAGCGCCTGCGCTGTACCTCCGGCACTGCGGATTGGACCTGCATAAAATATACTGATATATTCTGTTCCGTCATCATTTTTCGAGATCCTGACACTTTCAATTCCTTCGATGGGTGCTGCAACCACACCTTCTGTGAGCATTGCAACGGCTACCCTGATCGCTGCTTCGATGGCTTCCTGTTTTGATCCGAAAGACCCAACATTACCCTCTGCAACGTCTCTCCCGATGGCGAGCGCCGCTTCCTCACGCGACATGGTCTCTTCGAGTATTCTGATACGCGCTGCAGTACCTTTTACGCCGATAAGGTTCTCAACCCGGTCTGCAAGGTCTTTGGCAAGCGGTATCTCAACATACGGTTTAGGGTCCCGACCCCGCGAGCGCGCATCATTTGCAATATCCATTTCGCGCTTGAGTTTGGACTCAAGGTCGTTGAAATATTGATGCATTGATTCGCTTGCTATTAGTTCACCCATGAGAGGACAGTCCTTTTTTGTGAGTTGTAATTATGGGGTTTGGGATTATATATGTGGTGGTTTTTGCACAAACATATAATCAATAGTTGTCCAAAATTCATTAAATGTATCATCCGAATTCTTTTTGAGATAACCATTTACAAATTTCAAAAAATCCGAATCACCCAAGTCTTCATCCAAAAATGGCTCAATTGCTTTCTTGCGAAAGTCGTTCAATATTCCAATATCCAACTTCAGTTTTTCAATTGTCATTGTTGCCGCATAATCTGATTCATTGGCAGGTTGGATTTTTCCGTCTGCAGTATAGACAAAACGTCCCTCACAATTCGAATCTAACGGCGAAATCAGAAGATCTTTATCAAACCAATTGTCTTTTAAAACCCCACAATGTCGAGGTTCTCCTTTTTTCAATTGGTCTTGACAGGAACATAGCATATTTGTGTAATCTAAAGTATCGACAGCCTTGTTGCTTTGAGGATTAAAATGCTCAATATGGGAGTCATCATCGGTCAATTGACGCTCGCAGTAGCAACAAATAAATCCTTGTTCCTTCATGAGAGAATCTTTTACTTCTCTCTTTTCGGGGTCATTCAAGTATTCATAAGTTGGTTGCCAATCATCATTTGCAAGTGCCACCCATTCATCAAAACTGGGAGTATTCTTATATTGTATTTGTATAGATGTAGTATGATGGCTGCATAAATGTGATTATTCTATCTGAAACTAAAAACAATGCGACCGCCGCCAGGCGGCACGTTCCATACCTACCATCCGTTCGCATTCACAAAATACGCAGTTTTTATGTGTAG
>JAUSPM010000090.1 GCA_030655675.1 Methanosarcinaceae archaeon
AGGCTGAGATATCTTTGCGACCAAAAGATTATGGATAAGAAAAATAAGATGTTTTCTTTGGTCGGGCAGTGGAGGGAATCAGGGTTGTCGCGTAAGGTTTTTGCTAAGCAGCACGGTATTCGTGCCACTTCATTTGATTATTGGTGCAAAAAGCAATCTAACGAAGTGTTAAAGAATGGAGATCAACCAACCTTCATTGAACTAACTTCAAATTCAGGGACAAGTGAGCTAATCATCCGTCCTCAAATAGAGCTTAACCTTCCGAGCGGACTTGTGATTAAAATATACTAAAGCCATGCTTGGACTGAGCGCGAATCTGCGATACTTTTTGTGTTGCACTAGTATCGACATAAGAAACAGCTTCGATGGGTTAGCTGGAATAGTCAGAAATCATCTGGGGAAAGACCCCATCACAGGTGATGTTTTCGTTTTCCTGAATAAAAACCGAACTCACATTAAACTGCTGTATTGGGACGGCGATGGATTTGCCCTTTTTTATAAACGGATGGAGAAGGGGAAGTATGCCTTAACAGTGCATCACGAGGTATCCAAAGAATTAAAAAGAGAGGAGCTTTTGATGCTTCTCGAAGGTCTTTCGTTCAGCGAAATGAAACAGAAAAAAAGGTTTAAAATAAAGTGATTTTTCTTGTAAATAATTTATCTAAAACACCTTTAAATACAATGCTTTTGCGTATATTCACACTATGAAAATAACGCAAGACCTACAGGCAAAAACCCTAAATGGAGAACTCCTCCTTTTGGAAAGAAATCTTGCGGAAAAAGAATCAGAAATCATAGAGCTGACTTCAGTAAACACGAAACTGAATTCAACTGTTGATGGCCTCAATTTTACTGTTGAGAATTTAACTTCTACTGTTGAAGATCTTAAATTTCAGTTGGCACAACTAAAACGCATGTTGTTTGGATCGAAACGTGAGCGGTTTGAATCAAACCAACATCCCGACCAACTTTCCATCCCTTTTGAAATAGAAGAAGAAAAGATTGAAGCGATAATTGAAGAAGAGAAACAGCAAATCAGTTTTGAGCGTAAGAAACCGGCTAAACCGCATCCGGGCCGCATGGAATTGCCTTCTCATTTGCCGGTTGTTGAAATCATTCTTGAGCCAACAGAAGATGTATCGGAAATGACCTGTATTGGCAATGAAATTACTCAGGAATTAGAATATACACCTGCGAAGTTATACATCAACAAATACATTCGTCCTGTTTACATCAAAAAGGAAGATGAAAAGGGAAATCAAACACAGGTAATTGCCGAACTGGATCGCCCGATGCCAAAATGCATTGCCGGACCAGACCTGATTTCCCAAATCATGGTCGATAAATTTGTTTATCATCTTCCTCTTTACCGTCAACTGCAACGATTTGCACAAGATGGGGTGCATATCAAACCTTCAACCCTGGATTCGTGGTTCAGTTTAGGATCCAATCATATCCGGCCACTTTTTGCTGTTCACAGGGCATATATTTTAGCGAATTTATATCTGCAAGTCGATGAATCGCCCATAAAAGTCCTGGATCGCGACAAGCCAGGTGCCACGCACCAAGGCTATATGTGGGTGTACAATGCACCCATGCAAAATGCCATGTTCTTCGACTATAATAAAGGACGTGGAGCCAACGCACCATTCAAAAACCTATCAACATTTAAAGGTTATCTGCAAACCGATGGTTATAGCGTTTACGAACAATTTGCCCGTAATCCTGGAGTAACGCATTTGGCCTGTATGGCTCATGCAAGGCGCATGTTCGATAAAGCCCGCGACAACGACAATGCCCGTGCATCGGTGGTATTGCTCCTTATGCAAAAGTTGTATTCCATAGAGCGCACGGCACGTGAAGGCGAATTGTCTGCCGGGCAACGACATGCCATGAGGCTCGACGAGTCGCTGCCCATACTGAACCAGATAAGTAAATTTATCGCTGACAACCACAATAAAGTACTGCCCCGAAGCCCAATCGGTAAAGCCTTTGATTACTGCATTCATCGCTGGGATAACCTGATGAATTATCTGAAAGACGGGAATCTGGAAATTGACAATAATCTGATCGAGAACTCTATTCGCCCCCTGGCTCTGGGTTATGTAAACTAAATTATTATGCAAAGCGATATTTCGTTAAGTTTTGATAATCAATATTTTGGCATATAGAATAACTCACATCGCTTTGCATAATAATTCGTCATTTTAGAAGCTCTTTAGCCATCCAAGCAAGTTGTTGTTATTTTCCCAGATTGGGTTTTGCGTTGGCCTGAGATCGACATATGCTTTTTCAATCGCTTCTCTTTTTTGTCGGGAATCTGCTCTTGCATAGATTTCTGTTGTTTGAACAGAAACATGTCCAAGGATATCCCGAATGTATACCAAATTTACTCCTGCCTGCAAAAGATGCATGGCTTTGGAGTGTCGTAAAGAATGGCAACTTAATTTGTTTGGGATGAGTTCCGGCTTATTCTCTCTGGCTTTATCTGCATATTTTAACAAGATATGAGTAACGCCGGGTCTAGTCAGTTTTTCTTGACGACTGTTGGAAAACAACGGGTGCATTCTTACCTGTGGCGTTAGAAGGCAGTGCTCATTCAAGTAGCTTTTTAAGATTTTTACTTGATTTTCTAACAGAGGTACAATACGTGTTTTGTTCCCTTTACCGGTGATCTTTATGGTATATGGTTTATCAAGTCTTATCGCAGCTGGAGTCAGATCAATTATTTCTTGAACCCTTGACCCTGTGTCATACATAAGGGACAAAAGAGCCAGATCACGTCGGCCTTTTTCTGATGTATAATCCGGCTGCTTAAGAAGTAATTTAATACCTTCTATGGTGAGATAATTAATTGCGGTATGCTTGGTCTTTTTAAGCTTGATAGACATTATACTCTGATACTCGTAGAGATTGTCTGGATTTTGATATTGCACGAACCGAAAGAAAGAGTGTAATGTAGCCAGCCGCAAGTTTCTGGTCGTATCACTGCATTTTCGTTCTGTTTGAAGCCAATCAAGGAACGCCACAATAGATTCTTTGGTTATTGATTTCAGGTAGAGTTTCTCTGCCTTTATATTCCGAATCCGCTCCATAAAGGTTATAAAGAGGACAAAGGTATCCCGATAAGCTGTGATCGTATTGGGACTGGATCCCCTTTCGTGTGACAAATACCTTGTCAGGTAATCCGTCAGATATTTGGAAAAATCAGTTGGGTTCATAGCTCTTTATTTCAGGAAATAAATTTAGGCAAACCCTGTCAATGTCTTTAAGCAATCCCGGATACATCTCAGCGGTCAGTCTCACGTAAGTATCAGTAGCGCTTAATGATTGATGACCGAGAAAGGTTGACAGAATGGGCAGGGTGCTATACATATCGATACCTGATTCTGCCATTTGTGCAAGTGAGGTAACCGCAAATGTATGTCGCAGATCGTGTACTCTGGGTCCAAAGTGATTGCCGAAAAATGGTATCCCTGCTATTTTGAGTATA
>JAUSPM010000102.1 GCA_030655675.1 Methanosarcinaceae archaeon
TATACTATATTTCAAATCATACATTACGATTAATCCAATTGATTTAAATGATATTCTATGGTAAGTGGTGTGGGAATGTGCCGCCTGTGGCGGTTGTATTGGTTTTAGTTTTAGATAGAACAATCTTATCTATACAAATACAATATTTTTATTCCGAACTTGTTTCTTCCTTGTCATACCCATATCCAAGTATACTCCTTATCATCAGTACAAAAAGTATCAGTACAATTACCAAAAGGGTAAACAAGAGCAATGTGATCTCATTGCTTATCGGAACTTCAAAAATCAGATATACCAGCGTAATTAGAGTAAAAATTTCCAGCGCTGCGATCTGTGATTTAGTAAAAATGAACATATTTACCTCATTAAACATAATGGGATAATAAATTTATCATGACTTGACCAAATATTATAGAATTTTATTACTGTTTTAAAGTAGCCTCAGTATGACCTTTCGATCATATAGTCAGCAATCGCCAGAAGCACATCTTTTGCTTCGGAATCTTCCAGAATATCCAGTTTTGCTTTACCCTGGCTGATATATGACATCGCAAGATCCGTTGCATAACCAATTGAACCGGAATCCTCCAGTATTTTAACAGCCTCCTCGATCTGTGAAGTAGTAGCACTGCCGCTTCCGAATATATCAAGATCTACGCCATGACCAAATGCATGGATAGCAATTACAGTCTTTTTGCCCTCCATCAGATCACTGCCGCGCACTTTCCCGAGAACATCCTCTGGAGTTATCAGGTCAAGCACATCATCATATATCTGGAAACCAATACCGATCAAACGTCCATACTCATATAATGCCTCTGCAACCTCATCTGATGCACCGCCAAGCAATGCACCAATCTTTGCAGATGCTGCATAAAGGACAGAGGTCTTTTTCTCGACCATTTCGAGATATTCCTCTTCCTTAACATCATCACGGCTCTCAAAATCAATATCCATCCATTGCCCTTCACATATCTCAGTACATGTTCTGGACAAAAGTTCAATCGACTTGACAATACGTTCCGGGTCAGCCTTGATACGCGAAAGAATCTCAAAAGATTTTGAATATAACGTATCACCCGCAAGAATGGCACCTGCCTCACTCCATTTTATATGAACTGCAGGCATGCCACGGCGAATATCATCCTTATCCATGATGTCATCATGAATCAATGTGAAATTGTGTACAAGTTCTACAGCAACAGCTGCTGCAAGTACGGCATCGACATTTGAGCCTACAGCCTCAGCCGCAAGTATCACAGTAGCAGGACGCAGGCGTTTACCGCCAGCATCAGGTAAATATCGTGAAGCTTTGTAGAGTTCTTCAGGCTGCATGATGGGGAGCATCTCCCCTATAGCCTTATCAACATGTACACTTCGTTTTTTAATTTCATCAATTACATTCATATTCGATCACAATCGGATTGATATATATTTTATATTATATTTCTATATTATTCCTCTATATATAACTCTTCACCATTTCTGAGCAGGTGCAATGTATCGCCTAACTCATATCCTGCATCTTCAGCCATCTCAATGTATGCTGCATGCATAGCAATAAACCCATGAGCAGGAATCACATGCGTAGGTTTAACCAATCGCAATAGTTCCCAGTGGTCTTCACGATATGCATGACCGGAAACATGTACATTATCATAGATCCTTGCACCGCGCATTCGAAGTTTAGTCTCCAGAGCATAACGGTTTGCTTGCGTCATTGGAGTTGGGATCACATTTGCAGAGAAAATGATACGGTCGCCGGACTCTATTTTATATGCAGTCTCGCCTTTTGCGATCCTGCCAAGTATTGCACCGGGCTCTCCCTGATGACCTGTGACAATAGGCAGGTATTTCTCCTTACCTTCAGCCATAATTTTCTTAAACGCCTTATCGATATCATTTCTTTTCCCATAAATCTCGATATTCTTAGGCAATTTGATATATCCAAGTTTACTTGCAGTCACCACATATCTATCCATTGAACGTCCCATCAGAACAGGGATCCTACCCATCTCTTCTGCTGCCTGAATGATCGAATTGATACGTGCAATGTGTGATGCAAAAGTGGTAATGATCATACCAACATCAGATTCTTCTGTGCCAAGTAGAACATCGCGAACCATGTCATGTGCAATTCTCTCCGAAGGAGTCTTGCCTGCACGATCTGCATTGGTACTTTCCGTGATCATAGCGATCACACCTTCCTTGCCAAGTTCTCTCAACCTATCAAAGTCGGGTGCCTCACCAAGTGTAGGCGTTCGGTCAAGTTTGAAATCACATGCATACAAGATTGCACCTGCCGGTGTGTGTATTGCAGCAAAGACCGAATCAATTATACTATGCTGTACTCGGATAAATTCGATAGATACATCCTCTGTTACCTGATAAATTCCACCTGCATTCAGTGTGATGATCTTGTTCTTGGCACTGAATTTGCGCTCAGATTCGATCTGCTGTTTTATAAGGGCAGCAGTATAAGGAGTACCAAGGATCGGGGCATTATACCTGTGCGCCAACTTTGGTATTGCACCAATGTGATCAAGATGCCCATGCGTACATACGATTGCACGCACTGTACCATCGATCTGTTTCATGATAGTATCGTCAGGGATCGCTCCCATCTCGATCAATTCAAGAGAATGCATATTATCGATCTCAACATCTTCATGGATCTGTACACGGTCTAACCTGAGACCCATATCAAGGATGATAATATCCTCATCAACTCTTACAGCAGTCATGTTGCGGCCCATTTCATTATATCCGCCAACTGCAATTATTCCTATTTCTGTCATTAATTAACCTCTTTATATATTTTTAATTCTAAATGTATTCTATATTTATCTTTAACCTTAGTTCCAATTCCGAACTTATACCAACATGTTTAAATGTTCACTTTTTTTGAACAAATGACTGTGAATTTTGTATTTTTTAATATATGTTTTATAAATATATAGTGCGAGTTAATTCGGCCTAATTGAGAATTTTCTCATTTCCTATATCGTGAACTCATACAACGTTTGAACGGACAGCAAGATCCTTTACATCAAACCCGCGCTGTGTCAGGTATTCAAGTGTCCAACCTGTTATTACAGCCGGAGTTGTTCGTAATTTGTTAATATTGCCACATCCGCAAAGGAACATTGTTACTTTCAATTCATTCAACATACTCGTCAAAACGTTGACGACTTCATCTTTACCTTTCATTGCAGGTCCCACAAACGGCAGTGCTGCACTTGCAACATTTGCACCGACAGCAATTGACTTTGCAATGTCAAGACCTGTTCTCACGCCACCGGTACCTATGACCGGAAGTGATCTACTGCATTCAACAATACTTGCGACTGTTGGAATCCCAAAATCCCAGAACAACTCTCCGAGAAGTTCAGATAAGATGTCATTGCGGGCACTTGCCCTATAAACCTCGACACCTGACCAACTTGTACCGCCAACACCGCCAACATCGATCGCAGACACACCTGCCTTTTTCAAAAGCAGGGCATCTTCATTTGATATTCCCGCACCTGTTTCTTTGACGATAATAGGTATTTTCATAGAACATATCTCTTTAATTACATCAAGTATACCTGATGCATCCCGATCTCCTTCCGGCTGGACAGCCTCCTGAAGAAAATTCAGATGCACTGCCATTGCATCGGCATCGATCATTTCCATCATTTTCTCTATGCCTTCAATGCCATATTCCTTGATCTGGGCAGCACCTACATTACCATAAATAAATGCATTTGGTGCCTCGTCACGAACCACCCTGAATGAGTCTTCCTGTTTTGGATCTTCAATCGCCGCTCTCTGACTTCCAACACCAATACCTATACCAACTTCTTCGGCTGCTTTTGCAAGCGATGCATTTATGCCCAAAGTATCAGGATGCCCGCCTGTAATGGATGCGATCATAAAAGGTGCATCCAGACGTTTACCCATAAAATCAACCGATAGATCTATCGCATCCATACTGACCTCAGGAAGTGCACGGTGCACCAGCATAACATCATCGAATCCTGCATTGACTTTCCGGGACTCTACCGGACTGGTTGCACATAAATTCAGATGCTCTATCTTTCTTTGAGATGTGGTAATGATCTATCCTCCTTAACTTGATTATTCATATTTTTATTCTTTTAAATTCAAATTCCAACTCTAATTTCAATTATAATTCCAAATTCTAAATCAATACTTGTCATTTTGTAATAGCGGTCCCAATGTCCTCACCGCCTAAAAACTTTGAAATATTACCTGACTTTCCTGCATTGAATATGTACGAAGTGATACTTGATGTTTCGCAAAGTTTTAACAGTTCACCAACCTTTCCGAGCATCCCTCCGGTGACATCAGTACTTTCTGACTCACCGATGTGTTTTTTAACATCTTTGTAATTTGAGGTTGTGATCGTTGGAATTGTTGCACCTACATCGTCAAGCACACCGTCTTTTGCACTTCCGATGCCGATCCTTGCACCACCGAATTGTACTGCAAGATAAGGAACTATCTGGTCGCCTGACAGGACGGATGTTCCGAGTTTTGTATCCATCACTACATCACCGTGCAGCACAGGTACAAAACCATTGTCAAGCATCAGATGAATATTTTCAAGGAACATCTGTGTTATTCTGCCATTCTCAGATACAGTGTTGCCCATTGGGTGAACCCCAACAGCATCCACTCCTGCATTCTTCAAGGATTCCACGACAATACGGTTGAGCGTTTTTACGGATTCATGGGTAATAAGCGCACCTTTTGCATCGAACTTCTCGGTAAGTGCGTACTTCTTTGCCTGAGGATGTCCGAATGACCCTGCACCGTGAACAATTATCAATCTGCCATGATGTTTTGATATTTCGCCTGCGATCCGTTCGATCTCATCATAGTTTGCAGTGCCATCGTCTGCATTCTTATCTGTGATGATGCTACCACCGATCTTCAATATTGTTAAATTTGTGGTATCATCTGATGCATTCATGAATTCGACTCCACCATGACGCCATGGTCTGTTGCTTTTGTAATGATCGAACTTCCGCCTGCTACATCAATTGCACTGGCAACAGCCTCTGTTTTGGCTTTGTCCATCAATGCCACCATACAACCGCCACCACCGGCACCAGTTATTTTTGCACCAAATGCTCCACTGCTGCGTGCTGCATAGACGAGTGATGATAATTCAAGACTGCCAACACCAATAGAATCAAGTAATCCGTGGTTGATGTTCATCAATTTTCCGATCGATATATAGTCGCTATTGTTAACCAGTTCTTCGCCAATTTCAGACATACTGCCTATTGTCGAGAGAACCGGACCTATGATCTGTGGATAATTATCCCGTAATTCCGCTACATTTGCAACAAGTTCTTTTGTAGATGAAAATACATTAGTGTTGCCGATGACAATCCCACATTCGATGTTTTTCAACTGCTTTCGCTGTGGCATTATAAACACACCACCCATTGTGCTGACATAAGTATCAGTCGGACTTGCTGCACCCTGAACCTGAATTTCGATCTCATGCCCGAGTTTTGCAATCTCTTCAAGGGTTAAATTGCAATCAAACATCCGGTTCAATGCCGCAATTGTTGCAACCGTTACAGCAGCCGAGGAACCTACGCCAGAACCAACAGGAATGTCGGATTCGATCTTGATACTTATACCATTGATTGATGCAAACTCCCGCATGCGCTCGATTACTGTTGAAACATAAGGATGTATCTCAAGATCAATACCCGTCTTACCAAGAACCGACTCTATACTGATATTCACAGATTCGTCAGATTCTACCTGCACGCGGGTCCGAAGATCAACTGCGCAGCATATGGCATTCTCACCATAGACCACTGCATGTTCACCAAAAATGTATATCTTCCCTGGTGCAGAACAAGTTATCATTGATAATTACTCCTTTGAATTGCCTGTTACAAGCAAACATTACCCACTAAATTGATCAATATCATTCTACAATGATCGCTGCATATCCAACAACAGCAGACATATCTCCTGTCACATCACCGCTTGTTGCATACATGAGGAGAGACGTTTTCTTTGCTCCAAGAGCACTTACCGCAGTAAGCATTGCTGCGATCGGACCATAGCCACATGCAGAAATATTCTTCTCAGCCCGTCGTCTGTAGAATTCAGGAACGTCCATATCCAGAATTGCTTCAATGAGATGCTTATCCACATCATGTGCAATGTCAGCAGGCTGATAATGGGTGAAATCACTTGATGCGATTATCACTACTTTTTTACTGCTTTCCAATACTGCACGGGCGATCTCATTTCCTACTTCTACTGCAGTCTCTTCGTCCTGCAATCCCATACATATTGGTAATATCTTGAAATCGTTTCCGAACCGATGCTGCAAAAACGGCAACTGAACTTCAATTGAATGCTCAAAATTATGAGCAAGTTCATCAATATCCACAATACTGCCTGCGAGTGATCTTGCAAGTTCAATATCAGTCTCAACATTCCCAAGCGGCGTCGACCATGTATCCTGAGATACCGATACAAGCGAACCTAAACCTGTATGGTTTGGCCCCAGTATAATATAAGTATCTGCCTTTGGGAGTACTGCGTATGCCTGTGCTGCCACCAATCCCGAATACGTATATCCGGCATGCGGTACAACAGCACCGATCACATCGCGCTGTGATATGTCAATACCGCTAAAGCACCTGCTGACCTCTTTTTTGAGAGCCTTTAGATTTAGCGGATAGAATTGTCCTGCAACTGTTGGTTGTCTCATATTACCGATCATCCCATCATAAATCGTGGGAATTTTACAATTCTTAAATTTCAAAATAATAGTAGTATGCCACCTACAATCACTTGTAGATAGTATTCTACCATTTATTCTACGATTACAATTGCAATTAGGAATATGGTCTTATAATACAGGCTCGAAGTCTGTGACCTCATAGTTGAACGGAATACCGTTCGCCTGTGCAATACCTCTTGCCAATAACCAGTATACAAGGGATAATGCCTTTCTACCTTTGTTATTCGTAGGAATTACCATGTCCACATTAGATGTCATGTTGTTGGTATCACAAAGTCCGACCACAGGAACACCGATGTTCACAGATTCCCTGATCACCTGTGCATCACCTGTTGGATCTGTCACAACAATTACATCCGGCTCATAGAATCCTTCCAGATTTGGATTTGTAAGTTTACCAGGAATGAATCTGCCAACCATCGCTTTTGCACCGATCGTTTTTGCGAACATCTTTGCAGGATACTGGCCATATTGGCGTGCAGATACTACAAGGATCTTGGTAGGGTCGTATTTGGAAAGGAAATCTGCAGCAAGCTTGATACGTTCATCTGTTGCCTGAATGTCAAGAACATATAACCCGTCTGTTCGAACACGATACACGAAACGCATCATGTTCTGTGTTTTCTGCTGTGTACCAATGTGTATTCCTGCAGCCAGGTATTCATCAATAGGAACAAGTGTTGTGGATCCTTTTACTTCCGCATTAACGTCTATATTTTCCACATTTTCTTCTACAACTTTATCTGTAATCTCCATAAATTCACCTCAATTATATCTAATCTCTTTTGACCGTAATTGGAATTACACCCTGTTCAAGTTCTTCCATTGCAAGATATAACGAATCAGTTGATTCATCATCTATTAAAACAGGAGCTCCCATTGAGATTTGAAGTGATCTTGCACCAACAATTCTCGCACGCTCATATCTGGTATAAACTTGTTTACTCAATTAATCACCCTAAGTTGTAATATCCATTAACAGAACTATGTATAAAAACGAATACGGTTCAATGATATGGTCCTACGCGGATCAATCATGCCCATATACTGTAATTGTAATTTTTATTAATACAATATTCAAATGTTTTATTCGGAATCCCTCCGAAATGTGGTCGTCATTCTATTCAATTTAAGTTACATTTATTAAATGAAAGACCAGTATTCCCACAAAAAGCAGGAATGGGGGGCATATCTGAACGCCGAATGATGGTCCAGACTACCCTGCGATCCCTTTACTGGTATGGTGCTACTATATCAACCAATTCTACATGAGCCAGGAATATTCTCCTGCAACAATATCTTGAAAGACCTAAGTCATCCATTACTGTTGCCTTATCCTCGCCCTCACTGGTGCGTTTCTTGTATTCTTCCCAACTATTGGAAATTACCTTGCCACAGCTGAAACATCGAACTGGAATCATATTTTAAGATCCTACCTGTAAGATTTCTGGGTTCTTGCACGTGCACCTGATCCGCCAAATTTCTTTGTTTCCTTCTGTCTGGAATCATTGACAATTAAATTGCGGTCATATTCTGCAAATGCATCACGAATCTCAGTATCATTGGTCCATTCGACAATTCCTCTTGCAATTGCAGTCCTTACTGCATTTGCCTGACCTATGATCCCGCCGCCGCTGACCTTTACATTAATATCTATACCAGATACAATTTTTTCTCCCGCCAGCATAAGCGGCTCAAGTATCTTGAGTTTCGCAAATTCCGGGTCGTATATCTCTATTGGTTTTTTATTTATCCGCGTCCTGCCTGTGCCTTTTGTAATAGTTGCACGGGCAATTGCGGTCTTATTCTTACCTGATGAATTGATAATTTTTGCAGCCATAGATAATCCTCCTTAGAACTTTGCACCTAAGTATGTGCTTAATTCCCCGAGTCTGACGTACTTTATCGAACTTAATCGGTTCATGTTTGCACTTTCAACCGTAATGAGTTCTGCATCCTTAAATTCAGATGGAACGCCTACATAGATCTTTAATCGGTCCATTGCTTCCTTTCCCCTTAATCGTTTGTATGGAAGCATACCTCGTACAGTCCTCTTTAGGATCCTATCTGGTCTTTTTGGGAAGTAAGGTCCAAATTCACGTGTACCCCTTACCCTTGTTACTTTATATTCTTCAAATGTAGTTACCTTGGTACCGGAAATCACTGCTTTTTCTGCATTTACGATTCCGATCTCTTCTCCTGCCAATAAACGTTTTGCAACCATACTTGCAAGCCGTCCCATAATGAGTCCATCTGCATCAATAACCGTCATTTTAAACACCTATTGTAAAATCCTTATTCCAGACCCACTCGGAATTTCATTGAGTATCTGTTCGATCGTCAGGCATTTGCCTCCGACATCGGTTATCTTTTCTGCTGCTACACCACTAAACCCTAATGCCACAACAGTTACTGCATGACCAATTGCTCCAGCACCAAGAACCTTACCAGCCACAATGACTACTTCGTTCTCGATTGAGTGTCTATTGATAGTACTCAGATTCACTGAATCATATTGCCTGCTTGGCTTTTCAAGTCTTTTCGCAATATTTCTCCAGATCGGTGCGTCATTGTCACGTGATGCATCCTTTAACACTGAAATTAAAGCAGGGATCCTAGGATTAGTCTTCCTTGTTATCTTTTGTTGAGATTTTCTACTCATTAATGCTCCTCCGCAAGATTGTATTATAATGTATCTTACTCACGCAATTGCTGCGTTCGAACATCCATTTAATATGAATTATAAGAACATACAATTATACTAAACTTAAATTAACGTAAAGCGAACCTTTGAATAACATTACTAGTACATAAAGATTATGCGCATGCATTTTTTGAGTGGAAAGTCGCTTTTATTAATTGAGGTTGAGATATACTCTACTAAAAATTAAATTGTCTCAAGCCGATTACACCTTTTATAGATGTATTAGCCACAATCATGTCTTTTCTTGAAACAATATCTTTGTAATCCCCAGTAATTAAAAATAACTGGCTAATACTTAATCCCACATGATGAGCATCGAGAATTATTTCAAGATCAAAAAACTCTTTTTCTTCTAAACCATCATTTTTGAATAATTGATATATCTCTGCATATGAATCGTCACGAGCACAAATTACCACTAAATCATTTATATTTTGGTAATTTGCATAGCAACGTGCTTCTAAACCTCTTTGCAAATTCCTTAAATTAATTATTAGGTTTTTAACATCGTTTGGTGGATTATCTATAAAATATTCAATTAAACAATCTTTTATGTAAAATTTATCTAAAATCGAAGAAATGTTATTTAAGTTGAAAGAGTTTACCACATTTAGTTTTTTTATCAACCTTCTGAATTCTCCTTTGACAATTCGTATATTCTTTTTGTAAATATCAGAACATTCTAGACAAACGGTGTTACTTGAATACTTTTTAAATTCACAACCCATTACATCCAGAGACTTTGAATTCCAACTATCAGTTTCAAAAATATAGCCAATTAGGACATTGTTGTCAAGAAAAAGATTCATTCGTGTCCCCCTAATGAATTTCATATGCGCATTTCATTAATTTCGTAACAGTTTCCACATTTTCATCAAATGTTTCATGATGTTTAGAAATGATGCCTTCTCGTACATCCTCTATTTGCTCATAAAGAATGGGGATAGATGCTTTATATGATTTTTTCCATTTGACAATGATTTCATCATCTGGTATATTTTGGTTATGTATTATTTTAACACCGTTTGAATAGACATCCCAGAATAATTCCATTAAAGAATTAGTTAGATCATATTGCTCTTTGTTTGAGATACAATCTATAATTAATCGTGTTGTATCATCCCATTCTAAATATACATCAAAAAGTTCAGAAAAATCTTCTTCTGAAAATGTATTGAGTAAATTGTCAAGCAGTGGTTCCAATTGTTCTTTTCTTGAAGTAAAACCTACTTCCTTGCGTTTAACAGTTTCAATATAATCTTGGAAGATGCTATTGAATTTGTAAGGAGCATTTATTTCATAAGAATCCTTTTTGGCCTTTTCCCCATATTTTGATTTAAATCCATATTGATTCCAAAGCCTATGAACTGCTAAATCTACCTTACGTTTAATATCTGGTTCGATTTTATACTCCCTTCGAGTGCGTGCTGCAGGAACAATCGTATTATTTAATACATAATTTTTGGTGAATTTCCTTGGAAGAACTATGTCTAAAAAGTTTAAATCCACATAAAATCCATATTTGTACCAATATCCAGGTAATTTTATATCGACTCCCTGTGTTTTTAATTCTGAATCAAGAAGATTCATTAACTTAAAAAAATGATATTTGTACAATATTGGTTTTCTATCAGGGTTGAAAACCTTTAGCAAAGAGTCTATACTATATTCTAATAAATGATTTGGTTCTGTTGCCATCTTCACCACTAAAAAAATACTTTTTTCTACTAGATACTTTATACTCAATGCTGTGTATTAAGATTTTGGTATAAGACATTTGTCTTATTACTGCCCACACATATTCAATATCTATATAAAAAAGTAGAAGATTAGTGCAAAAAGTCAAGATATAATCAAACTTTTCAAACAAAACCGCACATGCACCCATCAATCATCCTTATTTACACAACCGTCAATCCAATCCAGATAATCCCCATCACCCTTGATCTCCCATGATATTACACATGGCTTATCGTAACTGTGAATTGAATGCACCATATCATTGATTTCATCAAATTTATCAGATGTTGTCTTGATAAACATAGCAATCTCCGAATCATCTTCAACTTTTCCATCCCACACATACACTGAATTTATAGGATGCATATTTACACATGCTGCGAGATTATTCGATACAAGCGCATGTGCGATCCTTTTTGCTTCATCCGCATTCCCTGCAGTTATATATACAACAATGAACATTATAAACACCAAATTCTTAATTGCAGTGATTTTATATTAAACTTATACTTAAATTGAATTTCATCACTTTGTCACTTTACTCACATTATAAACACGGAGAATTCATTTGAATACCACAAACACTGTATTGACAATATTTATTTTGTACTGGTTAATAGTCTCAATACTCAGCAAACGCGGCATACTTGAAAAATATAATATAAGCGCATACGGTCCCGTGCTTATGATAAGAACCCAGCGGGGACAGGGACTGTTAAACTTTTTGGCAAGGCCAAAGAGTTTCTGGAGATTATTCGCAAATATTGGCATCCCACTTATGTTTGTGGGCATGGCTGCTATGTTCCTGATTATAATACTTTCCGATATAGCCCTTCTTTCATCATTTCAAAATAATATGATGCCAGAACCGGGGAAATTCAATGAAGCACGAAATCTGTTATTAATTCCCGGAGTCAATGAGTTCATCCCATTCACATGGGGGCTCATTGCATTGATCGTTACACTGGTAGTACATGAATTTGCACATGCGATACTGTGCAGGGTAGAGAACATACGTGTAAAATCAATGGGATTACTGGTTGCCATTGTACCGATCGGTGGATTTGCTGAACCCGATGAAGAAGAACTGTTCGGGATCAGCAAAGAAGAAGATGAAAATGGAAAGATACAAACAGTTATTAATCCGGATAAAGTAGCAACACGCAACCAACGTTCAAGAATACTGGCAGCAGGCGTAATGGCAAATTTTGTAGTAGCGTTTGTAGCATTCCTATTATTCTTTGGTCCCGTTTTGGGAGCAATTGAACCATTGAGTGATACAATGGTCGTTAATGTTACTCCGGGGTCACCTGCATTTGAAGCGGGAATACGAGAGGGCATGGTGATCACCGGAATTGATGACATCTCCGTTCAAAATGCTCATGACGTTATTTTGTACACCTTAATGATTGAACCGGGTTCAACTGTGAAAGTACATGCTGCGAAAGACAGGATTGTTTCAACTTATGAAATTAAAGCAGGTGAAAAAGTAGTAGAAGACGTAATCGGTGTCTACGTAAGAGGAGTTGTTGAAGACTCACCTGCGGAGGCTGCGGGTTTTGAAGAAGGTATGTACATGGTGATGATCGACAATACATCCATGCATTCTTCCGAAGAGTTTATTCTATTCATGAATTCTACACAGGCAGGCCAGTCAATACATGTTGAAGTGCTGCCGGTAAACCAAACGCTTGAACAAAATTCAACGATCGGTTTTGATGTAGAACTTGCCCAACATCCGGATGGAGTTGGTGAAAAAGGATTCCTTGGTGTATATTATGGTTCAGACGGTGTAAGAAGTACACCTCTTGGCATCTCAGTCGGTGAATTTCCGGCAACCACATATCTCCACATGCTCAAAAATATTCCATCAATGCTTGATGGCCCAACCGGATGGATCATCATCTTCGGACTTCCGATCATTGGTTTTGCAGGAGAAGGATTCCCAGGATTCAGTGGTACACTCGCACAATTTTATCAGCCTGTAGGATTTGCTGAACCGCTTGGAATAGGTGTATTCTGGATAGCAAATACGCTTCTTTGGGTCGGATGGTTGAACTTCTATGTAGGGCTTTTCAACTGTCTTCCAGCCGTGCCGCTTGATGGTGGGCATGTTTTCAGAGACTACACCCACTCGTTTGTGCTTCGCATAACAGGCGATGAAACAAAAGCAGAACGATTCTCCGGTGCTCTCGCAGGAACTTTTTCACTGGTAGTGCTTGCATCATTCCTGCTAATGATATTTGGACCATATATCGTGCACGGATTTTAAAACATTTCCGCAAAATATATCAAAACAGTTATACATATACCATGAGTAACAATGCGATATCTGATATTAATATGAACTGTGGGATGATGTTATGAAATTTCCAAAACTTGGTAGCCGCAAATCAATTGTAGTGTATATTGCAACTGTGGTCAACTTAACAATCATTTACAGTCTGATCTTCATATACCTAACCAAAATTGAACCTCAACCCGAGCACAGCAACATGATAACTGCTGTTTATTGGGTCATATCCAGTATGACTACAGTGGGGTATGGAGATGTGGTCCTTACTTCAAATGCCGGTAGGGCATTTTCCGTTCTTGTCCAGATATCCGGCGTAGTCATGATATTTGGCATGATGTTCCCACTTGTAATTTCACCCTGGCTTGAAAGGACGATCAAAGATATACTGCCTTTGCAGGCTCCTGAGGGTATGACTGGCCACATTATTATATGCGGATATAATCGACTTGTGGAAACATTGATCGATGAACTGAAAGAGCATGATCTCTCTTTCATTATTGTTGAGAAAGATGAGCATTTGATACATGAGTTGGTGGAGAAAGAGATACCATGTATATTTGGATCGGCAAGTAATGAAGACGTACTTAAAAATGCAAATATCGAAAACGCTAGAATTGTGATTGCAAATGATACGGATGAGGAAAATGCAAATATCGTTTTGACAGCACGCGAATACACTGATGTCGATATAATTGCGATAGTTGAGGATACTTCAAAAGCAAAATATTTGAAATATGCAGGAGCAAGCAGGGTCGTTTCACCAAAAAGCCTGGTCGGACGTTTCATTGGTCAAAAGGCCATTGACCCTTTCGTTAGCAGACTTACAGGTGCAACTGAATTTTTCGAGGGAGTCAGTATTGTGGAATTCCCGATATATCCAAACAGCCAATTGATCGGAAACACTTTTGAAACTGCCGCGATCCGCGAGCGAACCGGCGCAAACGTTGTAGGAATATGGAAAAGCGGTAGCCTTTCTTTTAATCCACACGCAGGAGATATTATAAAAGATAATTCTGTGCTTCTTGCAATTGGTACTACTGAACAACTATCCAAATTAAAAAAATTAACACGATGATGAGCACTTCATATATCGACAACAACTAAATGGTGAATAAAATGATAAAAAATGGACATCTGATAGTACTCGGATATGGAGATGTTGGAAAACAGATCGTAGAAGTGCTCCAAGATAACGATGTTCATTTTGTGGTTGTTGATATGAATGAACATGTACTTGAGAATACAAACTTTAAGTATGTGGTAGGTAATGGCGCAGATGAAGATGTGCTGAAGGAGGCCGGAGTGGAAAGTGCATCAACAGTGATTGTTACCTTAAATGATGATACAAACGTGATATTTGCAACACTTATCACACGTAATTTAAACCCAAAATCCACCATACTTGCAAGAGCAAATTCGGTAACGTCCATTGACAAGATATACAAAGCCGGTGCGGATTATGTTGCATCTCTTTCAATAGTAGCCGGCCAGATGCTTGCAAAAATGACCGCAACGTGCATGGATGGTGTGTGCGAGGACATTGATGAGGGCATCATGCTCTATGAAGGTATCGAAATCGAAAAACACCATGTGCATAAAGGATCCGATCTTATTGGTAAATCTGTGGCAGAACTTGACATAAGGCACACGGTAGGATGCACAATTATCGGAATCGAACGTGATAACGAGGTCATTACTGATATTGTCCCTTCAATGATTATCAAAATCGGGGATGTTGTGGCTGTAGTGGGAAGCAGAGGTCAGATCTCTGTATTTAAGCAGCAGTATGTCAAGTAGCATATATACACATTAATTAGTCAATTCTACCTGGTCGGGATTTTTCACAGTTGGTTGTTTCAAATGTATTTGAAACCAAAACGCTTAAGTATTTCAAAATCTATTGAAATAGCGCACAGGTTTGCATGATCTTGTCAAACCTATGCAACATACTAAAAGAGGCGATAGAAATGGAAATGACAAAGAAAGAATTACTGGATCTTGGATTTAAATTTCACGGACACCGTTGCCCTGGCATGCCGCTCGGACTTCGTGTGGGTCTTGCAGCAATGGAGAAACTTGGTGTTTCACGCGCAAAGGACGGCGAAGTTTTAGCCTTGATAGAAACCGGAGAGGCACACTGTGCCGGATGTTTCGGTGACGGGATACAGGTTGCTACCGGCTGCACATACGGAAAAGGGAACATCAAAAAGACACACTACGGCAAGATCGCTGTTACGTTGATCGATGTAAAGAACCAAAAAGCAGTTCGAGCAAATGTTGCTTCAGAGTTCTTTGCAAAGATGGAACAGTCTCCGTTCATGCAGCAGCGAAATAGTGGAGTGCCTGCATCAAAAGTGCCAGGCGAGATTTCGCAACCTTCTATCGACATGGTAATGTCAATGCCGGATTCGGCTTTCATCGAAGTCAGTGATGTATTCGATTATAATATCAAACCACCAGTCGTACAATTTAAACGTGTGAAATGTGATGTGTGCGGTGAAATGGTAATTGAAAAATATGCACGCATACTTGACGACAAGATCGCATGTATACCATGTCTGGAAAAGGAACATAAGGTATTTTAGAGTGCAAAACACCCTACAATCTTTGTTCCCGAATGGTTACAAAATAGTTACGAATAAATGTTTTTGTTTAGACTAAACAAAATCCAATGCAATAACCGCCGCATGCGGCATATTCCTTCACCAAGACCTTACAAAAAGATTATTCAAATTATACATTAAATGCAAAATAATAATAAACTCTTGTGTAGGAGTTTTTTCGTGGTACAGATAATGTTTAACATTATGCGATCCAAATAAATCTGAACATCAGCACGGATTTCTTGGTGGTGGCGGAATGCACCGTCTGCGGCGGATTGTAAACTCGAAGTTAAGAATAAATAAACAGATGTTAGTTACTTATGTGATACACGTTTGTTGAATAACCGATTATACATGGTGTGATTAAATGGAACCTCTTACAATCGCTTTGATGGTATTCTTTATTGCAGTGATATTCTCAATGCTGGGTCTTGGCGGCGGTCTTGTATATGTGCCGTTGTTCTACTGGCTTGGCATCGATATGCTTATCGCTATCCCAACAGCCCTTTTGCTAAATGCCGTTACCTCAAGTTCAGCCGCAATCACATATCTGAGGAAAGGGATGGTCGATCTGAAAACTGCAGCGCCATTTATCATAGCGTCAACAATTGGAGCGCCCATTGGTGCATATTTTACAAAATTCACACCGGTGGAAACTCTCCTTTGGGCTTTTAGTTTTGTACTTGTGCTTGCAGGTGCACGAATGCTGTTTTTCAAGATCAGCGACGAGGGAACCAATATTTCAGATAATGGTGTGAAAAAACGTTTAGTGGTTGGAGTTGGTTTTGGATTTTTGATCGGAATGGTTGCAGGATTACTTGGCACTGGTGGAGGAGTGTTCATCGTGCCAGTACTTGTCGCACTTGGATTCGGGATGAAACGTGCATCTGCGACATCGGGATTTATCGTGATATTCTCATCGATCTCCGGTTTTTTGGGACACCTCGGAACAGGACATCTTGATGCAGAATTAATGACATGTACAGCAATAGCCGCATTTATTGGAGGACAGGTTGGCTCGCGTCTTATGTACAGCAAAATGAAGTCAAAGACCATCAAGCAGATGTTTGGTGTTGTACTGTGGATAATGGCAGTTAAGATTGTTACCGGGTTGCTGTAGGGTTGAGTTAGAAATTGGTGATGATTTGATTTATGCCGTACAATGAAACATCGTGAAAAGTGAATTATACTACTCCGCAAGTTCATTTGCAGTGACTTTCGGACGAATTTGCATTTCTTCGAAAACGATGCGCTCGTTGTCGGATAATGAATTTATAGTGTCTTTTATAGTGTCTTTTATAGTGTCTTTTATGGTGTCATTTTCTACCAACCTGTCAAACAGTTTATTTTGATCTATAGTTATAACTGCCTCTTTCATTTATCCACCACTTTCCACATTCCACCTTTGTCAGGTCCAATTCTTTTTAATAGCCCCTTCTTTTTCAATGAAACAATGTTTTTGTCAATAGCATTAGTACTGATTCCAACACTTTCAGCCATTTCACGTTTTGAAACAGGGGGGTTTTCCTTCATGAGATGTAACATTAAAATTTGTGTTTCTACCAACCCATCTACCAACTCATCTACCAACCCATCACCGAACATTCAACATCAAATTGATAATTTAGTCTGTTTGGTCTTTGGAACTAAACCACTAATATCAACAACATCCTTGAGCATCTCAAGTAAAATCTCATTAGCCAATGTTACAATATGTTCATCATTTCCAATGATCTCATATGCCGGATCAGATAAGGGCACATCTATTTTTGAGATTTCTGCGCGGAATTCTTTGAGGTTCTTATCTCTGGACTCACGCACAATACAATTCGGCATTTCCATATATTTCAAAATGTGCTTTTGGTTTGATCCAACCAAACTCAACTCATGCTTAAAAACAGGTCTCTTGAAAAGAGCTGACATAGTAAAAACCCCTACAGGCACACGAATATCAAGATCAAGGTTTCTTAAATGAATGGCAATCAGTGAATATATATCCTCGAATAACTCTTCATTATCCACATGTGTATAGACCTTTGACGGTGGTATCTCGACCTCATTGAGTCTATCAAGATCACGAAGCGCTCGAAGGTATCCAGTCAATACAAGCCGATGTTCATTAAACCCCTTATCCCTCAACTCGCGAGTAATACCGCTGATTGACAGTTGCCTGCCATCCAATATTTCATGTATCTTTTCATAGAGATTGCCGGACATGTTACCACTACCTGTATCATTATTGGTAACAAACTTGGATAAACTTATTGGTCGTATATGTGAAATTCAGATAAAACGAATTCACCAAATCCAATTTATACGAAAAAGCGTTATAGCACATTGAGGATAAACATAAATGAAAGGATGGATTCTTTACAAAGATTCGGCTTCAGGTTTAAAGCCGGAAGCCTATGAAGTGCATCGTCTGCTAAAAGCTGCAGAAGAAAATGGAATTGAGATGCAGGTTGTTAAACCAGAACAATTTGAACTTATTGTTACAAGAGATGACCGAAAAAGTGTTTTGCTGGATGGAGAAGTTGTGCCATTGCCCGATTTTTTGCTTCCAAGAATGGGCGCAGGAACAACGTACTTTGCAATGGCAGTCATAAGACATCTGGAACGGCTCGGAGTTCATACATTTAATTCATCCGAAAGTATCGATACTGTTAAAGATAAACTCTACTCATCACAAATACTGGCGGAAATGGATATCCCATTCCCAAAAACAATGCTTGCAAAATATCCTATTGATGTCAATTTTGTAGAAAAACAATTTGGGTTCCCATTGATCATAAAAATTCTTACCGGTTCAAAGGGAAGTGGTGTTTTCCTTTCGGAAAACAGAACCAATTTCATAGACCTCATGGAATTGATACGTGTAACAAAAAGTTATGCAAATTTTATCCTGCAGGAATTCATCAGTTCAAGCAGAGGTCATGATCTTCGTGTGTTTGTGATCGGAGGGCGTGTCGTTGCATGTATGGAAAGAATAGCAACAGATGGCAATTTCAAAGCGAACTTTTCAAGAGGCGGGGAAGTAAGACAATTTGAGATCACTGCAGAGATCGAATGGCTTGCCACAGAGACCGCAAGAATATTTGGTTTGGATATTGCAGGGATCGATCTTCTCTTTGATGGAGATCATTTTAAAATATGCGAAGCAAATTCATCACCGGGTTTTGAAGGTATAGAGTCATGCTGTGATATCGACATTCCAAAAGAGATCTACAATTTTATAAGAATAAGATTGGGGATGTACGAGGATAATGAATAATATGTTCTTTGATTAATTTAAAACAACACATAATATAGTGGGGTCATTTTTAAGAACAATAGTTGCATTAAAGTTGAATGTATTAGATTATATTATTTGATCGATCAGAAGAAACGCGATAAAATATGTAGTATCCGCAACGTTTTTTGTGATATGATCATATGGAGTTTACATGAACCTCAATATGTTTACCAATAATCCAACTAATCCGGTTGATGTTAAGGATCGTTCAATAAGTGAACTTACGGATGCAATGCTTACTACTGGATTTCAGGGCAGGAAACTGGCTGAATCTGTGCAGGCGTGGCACAATATGTTGAAAGAAGATGACATCACCATCCTCATGGGACTGACCGGTGCAATGGTGCCGGCAGGTATGCGAAAGATCATTTCCTATTTGATACAGAATAGGATGATAGATTGCCTGGTGAGCACAGGTGCAAACATATTCCATGACTGCCACGAAGCACTTGGCAAGAAACACTATGTTGGGTCGCATTTAGCAGATGATGAAAAATTATTCCAACACGGTGTGGACAGAATATATGATGTGTTTGCTGTTGAAGAAGAATTCAGAGGTGTTGACCACCTGATCGCCGATTTTGCAAAAACACTTGAAGACCGACCATATTCATCCAGGGAATTCATGCACATACTTGGCAAGGAGATCGCAAGACGCAGCGGGGGAGATGACTCTGATTCTATCATCGTAAGTGCATACAAACATGGCGTACCCATATTCACACCTGCGTTGTGTGACAGTTCGATCGGGATCGGACTTGCGATTGCTAGAAGGGGGGGGTGCACTGCAAACGTTGACCAGATCAAAGATGTGGATGAGATAACACAGATCGTTGAGAGGTCACACAAGACCGGAGTGATATATGTGGGCGGAGGAGTGCCCAAGAATTTTATTCAACAGACCGAAGTTATTGCATCGATCATGGGAATGGATATTGGCGGACATGATTACGCGATACAATATACAACTGATGTGCCACACTGGGGCGGACTTTCTGGTTGTACATTTGATGAAGGAGTATCATGGGGCAAGATCGCACCGCATGCCAAAAAAGTGCAGGTATTTGTTGATGCTACTATAGCGTTGCCTATTGTTTCACATGCGTTGCATGAAAAGACCAGAGGGTCTGATCGTTCGTACCCGGTATTTGATTGGAATGATAACAGTGGTCTTAAGATTATTAGGTCGAGAGCATAATCCACATCATCTTTATTAACGTTAAGACCCTATAAGTATGGTACAAGATGAGGTCATCAAATGGGCAAACGCACACGAATAATTAACGATCCTTCGGAACTGGTTCCTTTTCTCCGAATATTTGGATCAAGGACACACAAAAAAGTTTTTGATGCACTTTCAACAGAGTGGATGGTAGTAGAAGAATTGAATGAATATATGGGTAGCGACATTTCGGATAGCATTCGCATTTTGAAGAAAGGCGGATTGATCGAAAGCCAATGGCGCATGCCAGAGCCGGGCAAAACTCCTGCAATGGAATATCATACTTCATATTCCAAAGTACAGGCAAATTTCCAATGCTCTTTTGAAGATATGAGCGATATTGTTATGTTGTCATTCAAGCCTTATGATGATTTTAAGGAATCTATTGGACAACTTGAAAATCTGGTTTCTGAAGGAAACCAATCAATGAGCAACCTTGTACGCGCATTCAATCAGTCACCTCTGTACATACGTGCGTTGGCACGCCGCTCTGACAAATTGACGGTCATGGGACAGAGAGTCAAAATGAATGAGGACCCCGAATGATAGAGATCCTGCACAGCAAGAGCGGGATCACAAAGTTTCAGATTTTAACAGAAGTTGCTACACACCAACCAATCGTTCGGCAAAAAGAAATTGCCGATAAGATTGGGATTACGCCACAAGCTGTGTCCGAGTATATCAAAGAACTTGCAGCCGAAGGTTTTGTCAGTTCAGAAGGACGGGCACGTTACAGGATCACAAAGACGGGAGTGGAATGGGTGCTAAAAAACGCATCTGATATGAAACAATATGCTCGTTTTATTATAGAAGACATTATCAGCCATGTATCAACCTGGACTGCAATTGCAGAGGAAGATCTGAATAAAGGGGATTCCGTCTATCTCAAGATGCATGAAGGACTTTTATACATAAGTAAGAGTGATGTTAAGAATGCTACAGGAGTCACGATATCCGATGCGAAATGCGGAGAAGATGTCGGTGTTACGAACTTACGTGGCATGATAGACCTTGAGAATGCAATTATTACAGTTTGCAAGATACCAAGAATTGAACGTGGTGGGTCAAAGAATGTTGATCTTGAACGATTAAGAACACTTGCAGCATCAAAATCATATATCGCCGTAATAGGAGCTGAATCTGTTGTCGCATTGAAGCGTATCGGCGTATTGCCAAATGTTATGTTCGGTGCAAAGGAATCAGTCATAGAGGCTGCATTCCATGGCCTGTCTTCGCTTGTTGTTTCAATTGATGAAGAAGTACCTTCACTCATTAGCCGATTGGAAAACGATAATCTGGAATATGAACTGGTTGACCTCAGTATTCAATCATGAAAATAATTGCAATTTCCGACACGCACTTGCATGGTGCATCAATTCCACAGAATATCCTCGATATTATTGACGATTGCGACATTATTGTTCATGCAGGCGATTTCACATCTATGGAATGTTACAACGTTTTTGTATCCACAGGAAAACTAAAAGCAGTCTGTGGAAATTCCGATGATGCACAATTGAAGAACCTGTTGCCGGAGCGGGTCAAGTTTGAAGTGGACGGGGTAAAGATCGGTGTTGTGCATGAAGCTGGATTATCTATTACAAATACCACTGCAGTGCGCTACCTTGCTCTTGAGATGGAAGTGGATGTTCTTGTTTTTGGACACATACACAGACCACTTATCGAGAAGAGTGATGTCATGCTCGTGTGCCCGGGTTCTCCTACATCACCCAGAATGGCAGACCCTACCGTAGTTGAATTAATCATCAAGAATGGTGTTGTTTCTGCAAGGATCATTGAGATCGAGGGAAAATGCTGCGATTATGTAGCATTCTCACGCAATCTCGAAAAATCTCTAAAAAAAATATAATCAAAACAAGAATGAGCTTGTTTACGTAGTCTCGATCTTGAATAAGACTCCAGAATCCTGAAGGCTTAGATGCACTTTATCCCCAAATCGAAGGATCTCATCTAAATCTACATTGTTACCCCAATCATAGACATAGTCATAAGAACCCTGCATTGGCTCGAAACCAAGGGACATGAGTCTCTGATTAACGTCTGACGGACTGGCACCATTACTGTTAAACCAAATTAAGAGATACGTCTTCATTATTAATCACCATATAACAAAATGCAGCCTCTGTTTATCATGCTTTTGGTCAAAAGTACTGCGCCAATTGTGGCGCAGTAATACTATCCAAAATTATTTTTTAAAATCGCTGTTCAAAACTCAAGTAGTCTCACTGGTATTCCTTGAGTGATTCCAGAGCCTGTTTTACCATTCCACGATAGTGTTCAACATCTGGATCGTAGTGTTCAACAGCTTTTACAGCGTCTGCCCCATCACCTTTGAGCATATTAAGACGGTCCATTGTCTGCTTTGCGGTATCCAGTACCCACATATCACGGGTATTTCCATCAACTACCTGTATCGATTCAGGACGCACTGATGTTAGAACATTTCCATCACCTGTGGTATATGTGCTTGGCTTTCCAACAATCGCTACAAATGCAGGTGTTTCGCATTCCACCAAAGCCTGTGCAGCTTCTGGCTGGTACTGCCCTGCATATACCATAAATGAGCCGGTGGGATCTGATACCCGTCCACGCCAGTATTCTGAATCAGTACCGATATCTTCCTTCTCGGTGAGTGTTCCCACAATAAACATGCGGTTAACCTTCGCACCGGTCGGGGTGAGCAAATACTGCGGAGCATACTGGTCTTCACCGTCTTTGAACGTCAGGTTAGATTCCCTGAATTCCTGAGCAAAAACCCTTCTTGCGACTTCTCTAAAATATCCTGCCATTTATGCCACCTCCACTTCTGCGAGTAGACTGTCAATCAATGCGCTATCCACCTGTGATTCCTGATCAATTGAATTCACCAGTATATATCGCTCCATCTTCGGTCCAATTGCAGTGTAGTACTTGCCGATCAGTTTAGCCTTGAGTAAATCTAAAACCACCGCCTGATCAAGAGCATCAGCCGCCATAGCAATCGCATCGTCTAGTGTGATCTCACCAATATTTTCGGTTAATTCACGATTTAAAAGAGCATCTTGAGTGATGACTCCATCATCCAAAACAGCCTTTATCCGCAGATCGTATACACCATCTACCTTACCATGCTCAGTGCATGCGCCTTTTGTCAAGGACCTGTTGCATTCAGGACAGCGCTTAATAAGCCCTGAGCCTGACTGGATATCAACCAATACGCCGGTAAAAGTGACATTTGATATCCTCACATCTATTTCCTCGTCAATCTCCTCTATTGAACTGGTCTTATTAAGATCAATGTTGATCCGACCGTTCCATTCTTTTGAGACCACATTCGTTATCAAATAGCACTTGCCTTCTTCCATATCAGGAAGCTCAGCACCAATCCATTTTGTGAATTTGATCGTTCCGGTCTCATCGCCCACCAATCCGACCTGTGAGATCGATTCATGATCATTGTCCCATATCTGGGTAACCTTACCCCTAATACTGACCCATTTTCCATTTTCGTTTATGTCAGTAATGTTCACCTGTGGTGACTCGGACCCAATCATTGATTGAACCACCTCTATTTCCCCTTCGATCTCTTTTATTGAACTGGTTTTATTAAGGTCAATGTTGATCCGACCATTCCATTCCTTTGAGACTACATTAGTGATCAAATAACACTTTCCTTCTTCCATATCAGGAAGCTCAGCACCAACCCATTTTGTAAATTTGATCGTTCCGGTCTCATCCCCGGCCAATCCAACCTGTGAGATCGATTCATGATCATTGTCCCATATCTGTGTGATCTTGACCCTGACGCTAACCCATTTTCCGTCTTCGGTTATATCTATAACATTTACAATCGGTGATTCGCCATAATCCTGACTTGTATAGAAATCACTTCTGGCAATGTCATGTTCTTTCAAAAAATAGTTAACAACACTTCTCTTGGCTTCATCCATCGGGACCTTGAATTTGTTGGCAAGTTTGTCCAATCTCTCTTCAATATCCTCAATAGGGATCTCAATACCAAGTTCTGAAAACCTGTCTTTTATACTAATTGCTATTTCGGTCATTTTATTCCTCAAGCCTCTTGTTTGTATTTTGTTTGGGAGGCAAATATCAATACGCACTATTGGTATATATAAATGAGCCAAGCGGGGTGAAAGTATTCGACCATACCCCATATTTGGATAACAAATTCATCCCGCGCATATTCACTATTAATTTTCCATCGATAAATATATGCTTCCCGTCATCGATTTATCATTAGTGCAGACTTATATTGAAACTACAAATATTCAATCACGACTCCCAAAAACTCATTTTTTCA
>JAUSPM010000113.1 GCA_030655675.1 Methanosarcinaceae archaeon
CTACCATCCATCCATTCACATTCGCAAAATACGCCGTTTTTATGTGTAGCAATCCATACAAAAACAGACATGTTGACAGTGATTGAAACTTCGATGTGTATTCAGGGCAGTGGTGAAGGACCGCGCCGCGCTACGCGCGTGTGGTAGTGTCGTTTTTATTTACAACTCATTAATCCGCAACGCTACAACACAACTTTATACCAGCTAAATAAATACGATTTTATTTATCTCTTACTTAAACTTCAATTTGAGTTGAAGTTTAGTTTTTGTATGTGTTTATCTGATGAAAGGTCGGTGCACATTTCAAAGACCTAAAACCCCACGCAACAACCCCGCCATAGGCGGCACGTTCCCTCCCCCTATACGTTCGCATTCGTAAAATACGCAGTTTTTATGATGGCAATCCATACAAAAACAGATATGTTGACAGAGATTGAAACTTCGATATATATTCAGGACAGTGATGAAGAACGGTACCACGCTATGCGCGTGTGATAGCGTTGTTTTTATTTCCAACTCATTAATCCGCAACGCCATAACACAACATTAGATTCGCTAAACAAATACATTTTTTGTATGTGTTTGCAGAATCGGGGGTGGAAACAGGACCATCCTTTCGATGTATTTAAAACCAAAAACCGCCATATTACCTATGATGCAATCAACTTTTGGCGAAAAACTCAACTCAAATAAATTCATCGTAACCGCAGAGATCACACCTCCAAAAGGTGTGGATACGTCAGCCGCTATTTCAGATGCACATATACTCAAAGGAAAAGTTGATGCGCTCAATATCACAGACAACCAGCGCGCAGTCATGCGAATGAGTCCGCTGGCACTTGGCAAATTATTGCTTGACGAAGGGCATGAAGTCATCATGCAGATGACATGCAGGGACCGAAACCGTCTGGCAATCCAGTCTGACATACTGGGAGCCTCAGCACTTGGTATTCAGAATATTTGCTTGATGTCAGGTGACCACACCACAAACGGCGACCATCCTGGTGCAAAACCCGTTTATGACCTTGATTCCATACAACTTATCTCAATGATTCAAAAGATGAAGGATGGTTTTGACTTTTCAGGAAATGAACTTGAAGGCGCACCTGAATTGGTTGTAGGTGCCGTGTCAAATACTGATCCATCACAGCCTATGCAGATGATGAAACTTGAAAAAAAGGTAAGGATGGGGGCACAATTCATACAAACGCAGGCTGTATATGATATTGGGCAGTTCGAGGAGTTCACCGAATTTGCGAGTCATCTGGATGTGCCAATAATCGCAGGTGTCATTCCATTGAAATCTGCAAATGCGGCTCGTTTCATGAATCAAAACATTCCAGGAGTGAATGTTGGGGAAGAACTTATCACACGAATGGATAATGCAGATGATCCTGTACTTGAAGGGCTCATGATATGTACAGAAACAATAAGTATGCTCAAAAAAACATGCCGTGGTGTTCATCTTATGCCGATTGGACAACACTTAAATACACCAAAACTGCTTGAAATGGCGGGACTTTCAGTCAGATGATCGGCAGAATGGTCTAAAGTGAAGGCAATGCTAATGTTAATGTTCTATGTTAATATCAAAAACAGAAAGAGTGAATAATAAATGAAATTTACACAAGTCGATCACGCGAAAAACGGGACTCTCACATCTGAGATGGAACATGTCGTAAAGACTGAAGGTCTTGATGATGATACAGTTCTATCTAATGTTGCAAACGGCAGTCTTGTAATAATGACACGTAAAGGATTCCGTCCTGTTGCGATTGGAAAAGGCGTGAGCACAAAGATAAATGTCAATCTCGGCACTTCCTCAGCATCGATCAACCCCATTGCTGAGATGGAAAAAGTAAGAATTGCAGAGAAATATGGTGGAGATACCATAACCGATCTTTCGATGGGTGGCGATATTTCCGAGATACGCAAGATGGTATTCGAGAATACCACGCTGCCAATAACTACAGTTCCTATCTATCAATCCATTGTTGAGCACGGCATGAAGGATGTCAGCGAGGATGATATACTTTCAAATCTAAAACAGCATGTGAACGAGGGTGTAAGTTCTGTTGTTCTCCATTGTGTGGAGAGGAATATGCTCGAAAAATTAAGGGGTACCGGACGTGTGATGGGTATGGTCTCAAAGGGTGGTTCTTTTACGAGTGTCTATATGCTGTCGAACGGGCGCGAGAATCCTTTTATTGAGAATTTTGATGACGTGCTCGGGATACTCCGGAAAAACGATGTTGTGCTATCCTTTGGAAACACTATGCGAAGCGGTTGTATCCACGATCTGCGCGACAGTGCACAGGAGATGGAACTTAATACCAATGCACGTCTTGCGATGGAGGCAAATGCGCAGGGAGTTCAGGCTATTATAGAAGGCATGGGCGGGCACGTACAGGCAAATAATATTGCTGAATCTGTCCGGTTCTACAAATCAAAATCCGATTTCCCGCTGTTTGTTGCAGGACCTTTGCCAACCGATATTGCGCTTGGTTATGATCATATAGCAGGTGCGGTGGGTGCGAGTATGGCAATTGGTGCCGGTGCGGATTATATGTGTTATATCACGCCATCGGAACATCTGGCACTTCCTTCACCCGACCAGGTGAGGGAGGGACTTATCGCATTCAAGATCGCGGCGCACATTGGCGATTCCATCAAATACGGCGTGAGTGACAGGGATCTGATGCTTGCGAAAAGGCGTGCGAAGTTTGACTGGGACGGTCAGGTTGAACTTGCGATCGATCCTGATAAGCCAAAGAACATGTGCCCTATGGAAGGACCTTGTTCGATGTGCGGTGAGTATTGCGCTATCAAGATCATGGCTGATTATCTTTCGAATGGCGGTTGATATGGATAAAAGATCTCCTTCTATGCAATTGTTCGGGATACGGACTGCACTCATAAGACCGGGTGACGATATAGTAGAAATCCTCTCAGATGCTTTTAAGAATGGAGGGCATACACCAGAGGATGGCGATATACTTGTTCTTGCAGAGTCTGCTGTGGCGACTGCGGAAAACAGGGTGGTGAAACTTTGTGATATTACACCCTCTGAAAAAGCAGTGGAACTTGCACAAAAATATGAACTTGATGCACGGGAGATGGAACTGATCCTGCAGGAATGCGATGAGGTATTCGGCGGTGTTCCGGGCGCGGCTCTTACTATCACTAACGGTACCCTGTCCCCGAATGCTGGGATCGATGGTTCCAATGCACCCGAAGGGTGTGTGGTATTGCTTCCAAAGGATGCTCAAAAAAGTGCTGCACTCATACGTGCGGGGATCGAGAAACGATATTCCTGCCGTGTTGGTGTAATTATCGGGGATAGCAGAACTCAGCCATTGCGGCTTGGATGTGTGGGTATTGCGCTTGGAACGTCGGGGATAGTGCCGGTAGAAGATGCGAGAGGGTCATGTGATCTTTTTGGCAAAATACTGCATATCACACAAAAGGCGGTTGCGGATAATCTGGTTTCAGCATCGCAGGTGTTGATGGGGGAAGCAGGAGAGGGAGTGCCGTGTGTGCTTGTTCGGGGTGCACCTGTCGAGGTGATAGAAGGAGCGGTAGAGATGCCTCTGTTCTCAAGTGATGAATGTATGTATTATAGTAACATAAAAAGAAAGTGAGGCGGAGTTTATATTTGATGCCTATTCGGCATTCCATGTGTTTTTGTAAAGAGATCAGAAACGAGATCTTATTTTAGATCATCTACGTGTCAAAACGTATGTAAGCCTGACCGCATGAAGTCTGGAAACCATCTTCATATTTGTCGGTGTTTGGATCCGTACGTTCTTTTTTTGTCTTCGTTTTTTGTGCCTCTGCAATAGTCACCATTGTCCCTCCGAATTTAGTAACATTTCACATTCAATATGCACCAGCCATCCTTATTACCAGCACATCTGTGTAATTATAATTATGAATATATTCGATATAAGTAATTATGGGTGAATTGCTGTTATTGCTACTTATTTTTAAAAAAAGTATACTTAACCATTCTACACAAGTTTTGCCCGTGCTGACTCAAGTGGTCCCTTGCCAACGATATTTTCAGCAAACCTGTCTGCCAGCAGTTCAAGTTCTTGTTCAGGTCTAAATTTTGTGAAGGTCATAAATGAGAGTTGCCGCAAGATAGGGGTCTTGTTGTTGTGGCGCAGATGCCATGCTTCATGGGCGAGTACGGCTTTTAGTTCCCGTTCATCGAAGAGTTCAAGCATGCCGATAGATACAAATATTGCTTTACCTGATGCGAACGCTTTTGGGATTGCGGAATCAAAATAATATACCTGTGAATCTTCAGAGAGCGCATTTACAAATTCATCTGCCCAATCAACGATCTCTGAAATTGGTTTTGCGTTATGGTGTTTGATAAGTATCTTGTAATATGATCCCGGCAAAAATAACATAATTCCTGTTGAGATCAACACGTATGCTAGATAAACCTCAATTGTCAGCATGCGGCTGCATTCCATTGTCGAAAAGGATGCAACGATTGCGCCAATCATTAGCAGTTGCGCACCTGCAAATGAACTGACACGTTGGATTGGGGTTTTAGATTTTAGATAAAATGCAAAAAGCAACAAAGATGCAACTACCAAAAACGAGATCAACGGTAAAAGGTCTGATTTGTTAACGCATTCAGCGTAACATATTATCTCATCTGTTATTGATGACATATCTTTCAGCGTGACAGTGATTATTTTACTTTTTTATATTTGGAGAAGTTCTCGATAGCAACCGCGCCAAATGTGTCAACAAGACTGTCAAGTATGCGAGTTGTAATCGCATTTGCAGCGTTGTCCGCCGTTGTGGTTGCTGAGTATATGTATCGGACACGTTGTCCCTGATTCTCTACCCTCCGCTGCGCGAAGTCGGCTTTTACAAGCCTATCCAGCGTACCAGCTACGCTGGACAAAGGAATATTGGTCTGTTTTGTAATCTCTGCCGTCATCATCTCATTATTTTCCCACAGCACTTCCATTATCTGTGCTTCAATGGGACTGAAGAATTTAGTCAATCCCTCATTTGAAATGTTTATTCGGTCTATCTTAACCATGCTTTACAATTGATGTAAAGAGATATAAATCTTACGCATATTGTACAATTATACTACTCCGCAAGTATAATTTAGAACTATATCTGACAGCCACAGAGTACACAGAGGGATTGTTGCCACGTTCTCTGTGTCCTCTGTGGCAAAAAGTTACAAAAAGTAGATATTGTTTAGTATAATTGCATCTGGTTTATTTACACCAGACGTAAAGTTAATATAACTTTACATCTGATGTATAATCATGCGATTACATTCTATTGTCTTAAAAGATATATTTCGTAGAAGAACAAAACTTTTGGTTGGTGTGCTGGGTGTCATTATTGCCGCATCTGCAATCGTTGCGGTAATTACTACATTCACTGCGGCAACTGATAGCCTTTACGAAGAGTCCAGTAAATTCGGTGCTAATATCATAATAAGACCGGAAACAAATTCGATCCCACTTATAGAAGGATCTACTGCGGTTGGGTCAATTTCTACAGGCGAGAATTACATTGATGAATCAAAATTACCAGACATCTATACTATCGAAAATAGTGCAAATCTTGCCGTTGTGTCACCACGATTGTACGGGATCGCGAATATCGAGAATTCCTCATCTGTTATTTTAATGGGTGTTGACCCAAAAGAAGAAGCGAATATGAAAGCATGGTGGAAATTGGATGGCAGATGGATCTCTTCCGAAGATGGCGAGAGAAAGGAAGTTATGCTTGGTTCTGATATTGCAAAGCCACTGGGGCTTGTTGTTGGTTCCACTATAACGCTTACAAATGGGAACAATTCGGTTAATGGCGATGTGGTTGCCGTGATCGAAACAACGGGTGGTTCAGAAGATGGATACATAATTACATCATTAAAAACTGCACAATACCTTTTCGACAATGAGGGGAAAATCAGCAGCGTTGAGGTGCGTGCACTTTGTAATGATTGTCCTGTTGAGGAGATGAGCCGCCAGATAGAAACTGCTATTCCAAACGTGGAGGCACGGGCCATGAGTCAGATCGTGCAGAGTGAGATGGCATTGATCAAACGCACCCAATCATCAGCAATGGCAGTCTCTATTATCACTCTGCTTGTTAGTGCTCTTACGGTTGCATCTACAATGCTTGCATCTGTAAACGAAAAACTGAAAGAGATCGGCATCATGCGAGCAGTTGGAGCAAGTGATGTACAGATCGTATC
>JAUSPM010000129.1 GCA_030655675.1 Methanosarcinaceae archaeon
AATACCATATGGCGGCGCTTGCGTGGCTTATAAGGGTTTCGATTGACATGAGTTAGTTATGGGTGATTTGAAAATTAGCTAAGTACTGAATGTATATATAATATTTTTTCCATAAAACTTATATGTAAAAAGATAATTTAGATTATATATTATTTAAAAGTTATTTGGTGATTATATGATAAGTGAACAAATTATGATGATGGGAGATAAGGAATTAGAGATGGTTGAATTGCTTAGAAAGCTAAATTTGAGCAGACCTGTCGCCCTGACCCTTGCTTGCTTATCTAGCGTAAATGAAGTGACATCCCGTGAAATTGAGATGTTTTCAGGACTAAGGCAACCTGAAGTTAGCATTGCTATGCGCCACCTGAATAATTACAATTGGGTCAAAATATGGGAAGAGAAAAAGACTGTAGGAAAAGGACGTCCTATAAAACTTTACACACTTGTTGTACCACTTGAGTCCATAATTAACACAATTGAAAAAGAGATTTTATTAGAGAATGAATCTGTTCTTGAAAACATACAGCGACTAAAGAATTTTTCCTGATTTATAATCGAACGTCACCATACTTCACTCATAACATATCATTTTCATTTCAAACCAGTATTACAATTTTTTTAGATGCTATTTCCTAAAATGGATATATTGTGCAGCAATATATCTCAATCAGGACAATTATTTGCGCTGACTGGTCAATTTTAAATATCAAACACATTCAAATACAAACCAATGAGTCTTTCAAACGGACAGATTGGTGTATTTATCTGCCACTGCGGTGGGAACATATCTGATGTTATCGATATCCAATCGGTGAAACAGGAAATTGAATTGGACAACATCTCTGTTTTTGATTGTGAGTATCTGTGTTCAAACATAGGACAAGACTTGATAAGAAAAAGTATCGACAAACATTCACTTGACAAAATCGTCATTGGTGCCTGTACGCCGGCAAAACATGAAAAACTGTTCCGCAAATGCATTGAGGACGTTGGACTGAATGCATCGATGCTTGAGATCGCAAATCTTCGTGAGCAGTGTTCATGGGTACACCCCGATAACCTTGCAGCAACGAATAAATCTATTTCACTATTAATCGGAAAGATCAAACGCGTACAGTTAGCCCTCCCCCTAACACCGATACAGGTTTCGATCAATCCCAATGCAATGGTCATAGGCGGCGGAATCGCAGGTATCAATTCTGCACTCAACCTTGCAAACAATGGAATTCACACTTACCTCATTGAGAAAGATGTGACAATTGGAGGCAATACCGCAAAGATCGGAAAGATATTCTCACCTGAAAAACTCGCTGAAGAATGTGCCATGTGTTCATTAAGTCCTCTCATGAATGAGATTGGCACCCATCCAAATATTACACTCCTTACCCACTCCGAAGTTGAAAATGTAAGCGGCAGTGCCGGCGATTTCAAGGTCAACATACGCAAAAAACCACGCTACGTGAAAGACAACTGTATGGCATGCGGCAGGTGTAGCGAAGTGTGTCCGGTGTATGTAGAAAATGACTTTAACTGCGGTGTAAAGGACAAAAAAGCGATTTCCATGCGCTTTGCCCAATCCGTGCCGCAGGTGTATTCAATCGATTCAGACCATTGTATCGAACTCACAGGCGGAGAATGTGGCATTTGTCGGAATGTCTGCAAGGTAGATGCTATCGACTTTGAACAAAGGGACGAGAACATTGAACTCGATGTTGGTGCGATCATCGTAGCAACCGGATTCGATGAATACGACGCTTCAAAAAAACCTCAGTATGGATACGGCGTCTTTGAAAATGTTGTTACCCAGATGGATCTGGCACGGATACTAGGGGTCAATGGTCCAACACTTGGAAAACTCGCACGCCCATCCGACAATTCAGTGCCAAAGAACATTGTCATGATACAGTGTGTAGGCTCAAGGGACGAAGATACGAGCGGAAATCGGTATTGTTCACGCTACTGCTGTATGGCAGCACTAAAACACGCAAGCCTTATCGCAAAGAAATATCCTGATACCAATGTAACGATATGCTATATCGACATCCGCGCCTTTGGACTATATGAGAACTATTATCGCGCAGTACAGGATATGGGAATCTCTTTTGTACGCGGGCGTCCGGCTGAAGTGGTACAAAAAGCGAATCACAGCCTTGTTGTAAAGGTCGAGGACACGCTCACTCAGGAACTAAAAGAAATGCCTGCTGATATGGTTGTACTCTCATCAGCAATGGAGGCATCATCCGGCACAAAACAGATTGCCAACATACTAAATGTGACACTCAATGAAGATGGTTTTGTCAAGGAAAAGCACTCAAAACTAAAACCTGTCGACACTTCAAGAGATGGTATTTTTGTTTGCGGAACTGCACAATCTCCAAAGGATGTTACGGATACGATCGCACAGTCAGGACTTGCGGCAGCGCGTACAAGCGTGTTCATCTCGGATAATGAGATCAGACTTGATCCACAGATCGCACAGATCGATCACTCTTTATGCAACAATTGCGACGAGTGCTTCAAATGCCCCTTTGGTGGGATCTCAAAAGACGTATCAGGCAAAGTAAGCATAAACCCACTCGTATGCAATGGCTGTGGATATTGCGCAAAACTGTGCAGTAAAAGTGCGATCAGTATCGCAGGCTACAAAGAGGAACAGATCATAGCTGAGATTGATGGCGTTATTGAAAAAGGAGATGTGCTGGTATTCTTGAGCCGTGGTATTCCGTATGCAACAGCTGACAATATCGGAAACAGTGTTGCACAATATCCTGCGAATGTTAAGATCGTACAGGTGCCCACAACCACAATAGCCACAAAAGCCATGATCGAACACGCATTCAAACATGGAAGTCGTGCAGTGCTGATGGTCGAAGAGCCCACAGACAACCCGATCGGTGCATTCATCTACCCGCTCGCATTTGAGAATTTCAAGGATCTTAAGAACGAACTTGGCGAAACAGGCGCAAAGCTGCATTTCAAGAAGGCTTACATACCGCATTACAGGGGATTGGCTGAAATATTTACATCCCTGGCACAGATGGAGGATGGAAAATGACCGACATGATGGCAGATACACTCAGTGAATACGACACGCCAATATGTGATACACTTGCAGAGACCGTAAAAAAAAGCCTCAGGACATCCGATACCATTGGAATTGAACGATGTTTGCAGTGCGGGGCGTGTACTGCGTCCTGTCCTGCTGCAAAGTTCACGGATTACAATCCACGCAAGATCATAAAACGTGTGATGGAAAACGATATTAGCGTCATCGAGGATGAGAGTATCTGGAATTGCTTTTACTGTTATACATGCCACCTTCGATGCCCACGCAACAACAGTCCGACACAGGTTGTACAGGTGCTGAGGCAGATGGCGATCAATAAAGGCATAGGACTCGATAAACTTGAAGTCCTGTTCGAGTACGGGGATGCGTTTGCAGAACTTGGGGTCAGCAAGATACCTGACCTCTATGTCGGACAGATGGAAGATGATTTTGACATGCGCTGGCACGAATTTAAAAATAATCTTGATTCTGTGCGCAGTGAACTTGGACTTGGGACTGTTGGTGTGAAAGACACCGGACGTGGAGAGATACGCGCAATACTTGCGGGTATCGGATTCTTCGATCGGCAGGAGAAATTGAAGCAGATGGCAGAAGCTGAATTGAACACATCCGATGAAAAGGGAGGGATCACAAATGAAACAAATTGAGAATATTCCTGACCGCGGTATCCTGCTGTTTAAATCATGTCTTGTCAGTGTCGAGTATCCGGGTATTGAAAGTTCTACAACGTATGCGTTTGACAAATTGGATGTCGATTATCTTGTAAGCGATGAACAATCATGCTGCACGGGTCTTGGATATTATTTCGACTTGTTCGACCAGATGTCAACAACAGCAGTTGCAGCCCGGAATTTTGCGGTGGCAAAGAAGAATGGATATACAAATATCACGACCATGTGCTCAACCTGCTATGCGATCAACAAGGAAACCTGTGCACTGCTCAATAGCAATGAAGAAGTACGCTCAAACGTCAACACCGTTTTTGAAAATGCTGAACTGGATGATCTGACATACAAACAGAACAGTCTGGATGAAGTTGACAATTTCTACCATGTGGTTGAGATACTACTCTCTAAAACCCAACATATCGGCAAACTGAACACCATTGACTTTTCGGATGTGCACGTTGCCACCCATCATGCCTGCCACTATTACAAAGTCCAGTATGATGATATGATAGGAAATCCAAATCATCCGCTGCTGATCGATACCATAGCAAAGTCATGTGGTGCTGATGTGGTTGAATGGTACGAGGATAAGACACTCACATGCGGTGCAGGATTTTCACAGCGGCATATTAATCGTAAGATGTCATTAGAAGTCACTCATGCAAAACTTGAGAGTTTAAAGAATGCAGGCGTTGAACTTGTGATCCACATGTGCCCAAACTGCCAGATACAGTATGACAGATACCAGCCTGTTATTGAAAAAGAGTTCGGGACAAAGTACGATCTTGTGCACATGAACATTGCACAATTCGTTGCGCTCGCGCTTGGTGCCGATCCTGTGAAAGTGTGCGGGTTTCAGACACATTCCGTGCCGCTTGATGAGTTTTTAGATAGGATCGGGATATCGGTTTGATTATGCCGTATACCCAAAAGGCGAGTTCTCATGGAACTTCGCTGTGACCATCATATTCATGATCATTATGTTTATGATTTTTATTGGCTAAACACAATACCTGGATGCAAATATCTATTAACTTTACCTGCTTATTCTAAACTACGATTACACAGGAGTTATATCTTTGAGTACAATTAGCGAGAAAATATTTAGCCGTACGTCAGGCAAAGAGGCAAAAGCTAACGATTTTGTAACTGCGAATATAGATTATGCGATGGCGCATGATGGCACAAGTGTTCTTGCAGTCAGATCATTTAGAGAGATGGGAGTTGAAAAAGTATGGAATCCAGAACGGATCATAATCCCTTTCGACCACATATCGCCTGCAAACAATGAGACAGCTGCGGCTTTGCAGCACGACATCCGTTCATGGATAAGCGAGCAGGGAATCCCTAATTTTTACGAGATTGGTGAAGGAATATGCCATCAGGTGTTACCCGAGAACGGATTTGCCCTGCCAGGTAAACTTGTTGTGGGTGCAGATTCCCATTCATGCACCTATGGAGCGTTCGGTGCCTTTGGCACCGGAGTGGGCGCTACCGATATGTCAGAAATCTTTGCCACAGGCAAACTCTGGTTCAAGGTTCCTGAGAGCATGAAGATCACAGTCAACGGTAAGTTGGGCAACCGAATATCTGCAAAGGATCTGACACTTAATGTGATCGGAACAGTTGGTGCACCCGGTGCAACATACAAGGCTGTGGAGTTCTACGGCGATACCATTGAATCACTTTCAATGTCAGGACGTATGACACTTTCTAACATGGCTATCGAGATGGGAGCAAAGGCCGGAATTGTACCGCCTGACAAGACTACATTTGATTATATCAAAGATCGGGCTGTTGAAGATTACGAGCCTGTATTCGCTGATGAAGATGCAGCATACATCAAGGAATACAACATAGACGTGACCGACCTTGAGCCGCAGATCGCACGCCCGCATGAAGTGGATAACGTGTGCGGCGTATCTGAAGTTGAAGGTACTAAAGTCGATCAGGTGTTCATAGGAACCTGCACGAATGGAAGACTTGAAGACCTTGAGGCTGCGGCAGAGATACTAAAAGGTGAGAAAGTCGCTGTCAGAACGATCATTGCACCTGCATCTCGCAATGTGTTGATCGAAGCAATGCGCAACGGAACTGCTGAGATACTATTGCAAGCAGGCGTCGCTCTTATCACACCAGGATGCGGACCATGCCTTGGTGCGCACATGGGAGTCATTGGCAAAGATGAGGTTTGTATCTCAACAGCCAATCGTAACTTCAAAGGAAGGATGGGCACAGGCGGGTTTATCTATCTCGCATCCCCTGCAACTGCAGCAGCATCGGCGCTGATCGGCGAGATTAGCGATCCACGAAGCGTTTGATCGCTACTTGACTGACGATAATTGAATATTGATATCCAAGGAGAGGTTTGATGACTGAAAAGATAGATGAAGCAAAACTTGCACATCTTATTGAACACTGGATCGAGCATAATGAAAGCCACAGCAAAAGTTTCAGGGATTGGGCTGTGAAGATAGAGTCTGCCGGTTTTATTGATGCTGCAAAGACCATTTTGGTAGCTGCTGAGAAAATGGATGAATCCAGCGAGTATTTGAAGAAGGCTAAAAAATAAGGTATACATTTAACGATATACTGAACACAACAATTTAATCCATGTGAATCAAAAACAAAAACGACCGCCGCAGGCGGCACGTTCCATATGTACCATGAATAAATTGAATAGTCAGCAAAACGTTTTTTATTAACGGTAGAATGCTTCAACGATAGCGAATTTACCACTTTTATATTGGCACTCAATGCATGGATTTACTACAAACATAAAAGTAAAACATATTTTTTATGAATCCGTCGTCAAGGAATGTGCCGCCTGCGGCGGTTACTAAATTTATCTTAGTTTCAACTAAACAAACCTTGTAAAAACTAAACCGCACCCTCATTCAAAACCAAAACTCAACGACCCAACTCGGCATGTGCGCGCGCGAGATGCCCCGCAGCCTGTGCTCCAATAAGTGAGAGTTCGCCTGCCAGTACTCCAACAGCCACTATTTCTGCAAGTTTCTTTGAATTCGTACCTGGTGGATCCCCTGCGCCTGCAACTCCGAGTAAGTTAAGGCAATCCTTCTGGGTTCCAATTCCGGTGCCACCGCCAACAGTTCCGACAGGTAGTGCCGGAAGTGTGACTGCACAGTAGAGGTCACCATATTTTGTAAGTTCCATGGTTGTAATGGCACTACTTCCTTCAACAACATGTGCCGCGTCCTGACCGCATGCAAGGAACATTGCAGCAATGACATTTGCGGCATGAGCGTTAAAACCAAGTGCGCCAGCGCGGGCAGAACCCAAAAGGTTTTTTCTGTAATTAACATCCACCATAGCCTCAGGAGTGGATTTTAGCCGCGCTGCGACCATATCTTTTGGAATTGTAACTTCTGCTACAACCGTCTTACCTCGCCCTTGTATGGTGTTTATAGCAGCCGGCTTTTTGTCAGTGCACATGTTACCTGACAGCGAGATTGGAATTGCTCCAAACTCATCTACGATCAGGTTAACAATCGCTTCTGTGGCAATAGTTACCATGTTCATACCCATGGCATCCTTTGTATCATAAGAAAAACGAAGATACACGGTATTTCCTGCAACATATGGGTCAACCCTAAGAAGTTCTCCAAAACGTGTGGTATTCCCTGCTTTTTCCTGCATCTGCTTGAATGTCTCCGGTTTCCTGACCCAATCAACAAACTCCCGTGCGCGAACAACATTTTCCAGTTTAAATACAGGTGCGCGCGTCATCTCATCCTGAAAGATACGCACATTCGCGCCTCCTGCTTTTGTGATCACGGAACATCCGCGATTCACACTGGCGACCAGCGCGCCCTCAGTAGTAGCGAGCGGAAGATAATAATCATTATCTGCAAATTCCCCATTCACTTTCACAGGTCCGGCAACCCCAAGCGGGATCTGGATTGCACCGATCATATTCTCAATGTTGCGTTTTGTTACAACATCAGCATCTATCGAATAGTTATGGACATGCTCAAACCGAATATCTGCACGCTCCTCGACCGCACATCTTCGAATGGTCACAGCGGTCTTTGCATCTGTGAGTTGATCGATCTTTCGAAACGAAACCTCTCCCGCAAGCACTTTTTCAAGCAAAGCCTTCTCGTTCTTATTTAATTCAGTCGTAGATACCATGAATAATCACCATTGATCAATAATGTAAAAAAATATACAATGTTATAGTATACCCACATCCCCATGCATCACATTATTCAGATAGAATAATAGTATAACAGTTTAAAGATTAATAATTAACTGCCCTTCCTCACGGAACTGTAAAAACATCTCTGCCACTTCATGTGAATGTATCATTTCCACACCCGGCATGAGTTCTTCTTCCTTGAGACCTATCATCGATGCAGCAAGTTCACAACACTTGAACTGAACACCAAGATCAATACATTTTTGCACCTTCATTTCATAGTCAGGTGAGCCATGCTTGTCCTTTTTCCCAAGTACTACTCCCATAGGACCCCATAAAACCACTACTACATCAAGCCCTTTTTTGCGATAATATTTTGCAAAACGAAGAGTCTCCTGCGGGCTTGTGCTTTCATACACCATGTTTTTAAGCAGTAATAGAACCTTCTTAACCTTTACCATGCATCCACCATATCATTTTAATATTATCCCTATTATTTCTGAAAAATGGTCTGGATGTATTTAAATGTTACACATCCATCGGCCTTGGGACAATATTCCTCTAACCCTCTTTTCTTGGCCAATGAGGTCTTATGCATAAGACCTCATTGG
>JAUSPM010000132.1 GCA_030655675.1 Methanosarcinaceae archaeon
AAATACCAATTAATATGGCAATACTCGCCATATTTACGAAATATTGTTTTTCAGTGTATTGTGGCATAAACACATACACAAGTGGGGATTATTACACCGCCGTTGACACAATCAATATACTACAGAAAGTAGGGCAGGGCATGCCCGAATTTACGCCTGTGGAGATGTTCGTTGGAACGTCAGTGAAGCAGGAGGCTGCTGTTTTGTAGACGGGGGTATGTCACCTGAAAACCCACATTCCCAATGTTCAAATTTCAGTACTTAGATCAATATTTGTTGCTGCGATTCCTATTACGTCCCATTTTGATTCACCATAATATGGATGCGGATAATCATAATCTTCTTTGAACATGATCGTTGTCTGAATGTTGTGTTCCATGTTATTTTCTAATTCTAGAGAAATTTCATATTTGAATTGTTTTCGGTATGTTAAAGTAATGTCTTTTTCAGAAGATTGTGTATAAGGTCCTTCTGAGATCCCATCTAGTATATATCTTGAGGATATCTGAATCTTGGCTGGTAGGATATTAGTTTGTGAATTTTCTGCAAAATTTCTGCTATATGCTTGTTTATACATGTAATTAATATCCATTGATATAGTACCCTGTGTATTGTCAACGGCGGTTAAGAATTCCTCATTTTCGGCGGTTTAAAATTCCCCACCCCCCAATCTTGGTGAAAACACCAAAGGTTGTGGAACATGCTAAAAATGGAGGAATGGTTAATGATAAGAGATCTACATGCACAAGGATTAAGCATCAAAGCAATATCCAAAAAAACAGGTTTTGATCGTAAAACAATACGTAAATATTTGAACACCACATCTATACCCGAGTCTAAAAAACGAACCAAAAAAGAAAGCAAACTTGACGAATACAAAGATTATATCACCACAAAACTTCACGAAGGACCATACACTGCATCTCGTCTTTACAGAGAAATACAGGAAATGGGATTCACCGGAAAATACACAATTGTCAAAGACTTTATTCGAAAAGAAAGACCCGAATACGGAGTTGTTGCCGTACTCAGATATGAAACAAAACCAGGAGTTCAATCTCAAGTAGACTGGTCTGAATTTGGCAGAATTGAAATTGATGGACAAAACAAAAAACTGTATTGCTTCAACATGATTCTTGGCTACTCAAGAATGAGATACATCGAATTCACATTAAATATTGATGTCACCACCCTCATAAAGTGTCATCAGAATGCATTTCGATATTTCGGTGGCTGTACCGATGAAATACTCTACGATAACATGAAGCAAGTAGTGATACATAGAACATTAAAATCCTCAGAATCAACATGGAACAACAAATTCGAGGATTTCTACAAATACTGTGGCTTCATACCCCGGTTATGTCGACCATATCGTCCCCAGACTAAAGGTAAAATAGAAAACACGATTGGATATGTCAGAAGAGATTTCTTTCTTGGCAGGGATTTTAGCTCAATTGCAGATCTGAATAACCAGGCAACAAAATGGTTGAAACGAGTCAATTCAAGTGTGCACGGGACTACTCACGAGATCCCAATTGAACGCCATAAATTGGAAGAACTGAGGCCAATAGACACAATGCCTGAATATCTCCTAATTCATGAGGTAACAAGGAAAATATCCAGAGATTGCTATGTCTCATATCTGGGAAACAAGTACTCTGCACCTTATCAGCTTGCAGGTAGAGAAGCATCACTTCGGATATTGGATGACAAGTTCAGAGTTGTTGTAGGTGGGAAGCAGGTTTGTGAGCACGAGTTACTGGCTGGAAGTGATAGGGTTTCGAGGAACAAAGAACATTTCAGGGGATTGTTAGGAGATATTTTGAAAGAAAATGTGGCTGCGATGAATAAAACGCAGTCGACACTAAAATTCTCAGAACTTCAAGTGGAGAAACGTCCACTGTCGGTTTACGAAGCTTTTATGGGGGAATGAGAAATGAGCAATTTTGCATATGAAAGACTGCATTCAAATCTGCAATATTTGAAGATGGATACGGTTGAGAATATTGTGGACAATTGTCTTGAGGTTGCTTCAAAAAATGGAAAAACAACACTGGAAGTGCTTGATTATCTAGTTGATCAGGAGAAGCAGATGAGGGAAAATACGGCACGGGAAGGAAAATTAAGGCGTGCGATGTTTCCTGTTTACAAGAGACTTGAAGATTTTGATTTAGATTTTCAACCTTCGATTGATAAAGCGGTTATTTCAGATATTGCTTCTTTGAGGTTTATTCATAATGCAGGAAATTTGGTTTTTCTGGGACCTCCTGGTGTGGGAAAGTCACATCTTGCAATTGCCATGGGAATTGAGGCTGTGAATGCTGGATTTAAGGTGTATTTTGTGAATGCTGGTACTCTTGTCGAGGGGTTGAAAATTGCAAATATGAATGGGATGCTGGAAAAGAAGATGAAGGCTTTGGGAAAGTATGACGTGCTGATTATTGATGAGATGGGATATCTACCGTTTGATAGTGAAGGTGCTCATTGTTTTTTTCAGCTGGTTTCAAGAAGGTATGAGAAGTGTTCTATCATTTTTACTTCCAATAAGTCGTATGGTGAGTGGGGAGAGATATTCCACGACCATGTTATTGCTGCGGCGATTCTGGATAGGATATTGCACCATTGTACGACTGTTAATATTAAGGGTGAAAGTTACAGGCTTAAGGAACGTATGAAGCATGGTTTGACGACTATGCAGAAGTAGGGATTATTTTGGAAGTATGGGGTAAACAAGAAGGATAACTATATAAATGGGTGGGGAATTTTAAAACGCCATAAGTGGGGATTTTTACACCGCCGTTGACAAGTCATAATGATTGTCAATAATTTGTATACTTTATTAAATTAATTGACAATATTAAGTTGAGTGTCATATTCATTGTTTAATCGTTTTCGCTCAATAAAAATGGATGCGCTTATTTAACTAAAAAAACAAAAAATAAAATGACGGGAATCAATCCCGCCTAAAATATCCGTCCAGGTCTAGATATTAGATGCCCAATGCTTTTCTCTTAGCAAGGATATGTGCCTCGATCCCATCAGCAGCCTCGACCATATCTGTCTGAACTGCCAATTTCCCACCGGTCAGACCTTCAACATCCTGTGTCAGGAGTTTTACAAGATTTGGTGCTCCACCAACCGGTGCGAGTGGTGCAACATGGGTATACAGACCATATGCCACAGCGAAAATACCGTCAATGGTTGCTTTTTGTTCCATGTACTCAGGTGCGGTAACTGCAACAGGCAACTGTGATGGGTCAACACCAAGTGCATCGGCAATTGCTGTTACAAGGTTGATGATCCTTCCAGTATCCGTACATGTTCCGAAACTCAGGACAGGCGGAATATTAAGCAGTTCACATACAGCCGTAAGACCGGGTCCTGCTCCCTC
>JAUSPM010000135.1 GCA_030655675.1 Methanosarcinaceae archaeon
CCATTGATCCATATTCAGTAATTAGGGAATAGTAATATATAAAGTTATCGAATTTAATCAGGTGCATGCAACGACAAATAGAAAAATTAAGAGAAGATATGCCCTATTCCGACGGAGTTAAGGTTAGAACTATATAGTGCAAGTTAATGCGAACGAAGTGAGCATTTTCTTGCACACTTTTTGTTAACTATTTAGATTATTTAATTTAGTATATATGGAACGTGCCGCCTGACGGCGGTCGCATTGGTTTTAGTTTTAAATAGGACGATCACATTTACACAGCCATACTAATACATCTATACAAATACGTAAATTATATGTTTGGTCTACAAGTTTGGTAGCAGTGGACCGCGCCGCCTGATGGCGGAAACCGTTGATACGGTTTTCGTAGTTCCGGTCAATTCATCCATACTCGCCATAACACGACACTTTAAAGTTGACGTGACACTAGCCAGTAAATTACTGTATAGTAAGATCCTTCAACATCTGTAATTTTTTATGACGAAAGGCAACTGGAATAAATATCAGTATCACTTTCAAGAAGATGGACGATTTCATCTTCATATATCCTACATGCTATGATACTCATTACCGGCATAGATTATGTACCATTCAGACATTGCGCATAAAAACAATTATCCCACTTATACAACTCTTCAGATACCCTCTTCAAAGTTGATACCCAGTAGAAAAGTTCCAATGCCATGTTCACATTTGAGATTCATCCTATCTTTTAGATATTCATCAGTCGGCGGAGAAGGAGAAGCAAGTATCACCTCTCTGACACCAGATACATTTTCAACCTCAGGACATTCCTTGGGAGGCATTACCACAACAAGAGGACTGAATTTACCCTTTAATGAACTTAATACTGATTTTCCGTAAATAACAATATTTCCAATCACAAGTGCATCCTCATTTTTTTCCCACTCCTTGATCTTTTCAGGATCCGACACATCTTCACCAACAACTTCACCATTTTGCATGAGTATCACATTTGGATCAGGTGGCCATTTATAATCCATATCAGTGGTGAAAGGAATAACAACATCACATTCCATAACACACTTTACACCTTTGTTGTCTCCAATACCAAGACCCATTAATGTCATCTGGTTTGCCTTTGCTTCAAGCTCACCGATATTCAGACGGTCCTCATCATTGAGGATGTATGTTTCATTGACACCTTTGACAGACTTTATCCGGCGTTCAACATTTTCTATTATTTCTTCGCGCTGCATAATTAATACCTCTAATTATGATGAAAATTGCTTTATTATCTGCCGCATGTCATGAGATTCTTGAAATGAGACCACAGACAAAGCGCAATTCGAGATAATTCTCCCCTCTGATCGAATTAACTCACACTAATAATTCCATAAATTATATACATAATTAAAATGATTTCAATCTTTATTTAAGAATAACGGTGTGTGAGATTTCAACGAACTTATAATTTACGGTCATCAAATCAGGTTATAATTTCGAAATGAAAATCACAGTATACCCCCTAACGCTTGAAAACATGCCATTGCCATCTGAATAGGCCTCAACGAAGTGGGGTAACTTAATATAATTATCTGCCATAAGTATTTCATTCACAACAAATACTATATACAATATAATTGTTTTATGATTTCATTGTATTGTGAAAAATATAGGGCAATATACTTAAGTATATTTGGTTGACGCTTTCGCAAAATATATGTACTGGTCTTCCAGTATAACAATTACTCTGAAATGAATAAAATGCAATACTCAGGGGGAACACTGATTTCCGCATTAAAAAATTCTCACAAAAATCCACAAACCGGAATGGAATACCAAACGATATTTGAAAAATCGCCTGTGGGAATACTTTATTTTGATAATAAAGGTCTGATCACCCATTGCAACGAAAGCTGTTCCGATATTCTGGGTTCGCCAACAAAAAAAATTGTTGGTTTCAATATCAAATCATCATTGATCAACAAAAAGTTGAAAGAAACAATTAAAAATGTATTTGCAGGTGAGTCCGGTACTTTTGAAGGCGAATGCCTCTCAACGATAACCGGTAAAACATTAACCATCAAGGTAAATTTCACGCCAATTTTAGATCAAGATGGTTCGTTATTGGATGGCATAGGTATTTTTGAAGATGTGGCACAGCGCAGGCAAGTGGAAGAAATAACTCGAATGAATGAACTGCGCCTTAATACACTACTTGAGTTACACCAGATGCACAATGCTCCAATACATGAAATTGCTGAGTTCATCATAAAAAAGGCTGTTGAACTTACAGACAGCAAAATTGGCTATCTCGAATTTTTGAATGATGATGATAATGTACTGGAAATGTATTATTGGCCAAAAGATGCCCTCACCTTATCCACTTTAGGAGATGAACCATTTGTGCATCCGATCAGATCTACCGGACTATGGGGTGAAGCAATAAGGACACAAAATCCGGTTATTGTAAACAGGCAGTACACATCAGATGAAACCGATAAGATCAGCTCAATATACAATAAGACCTTGACACGTCACGTCATGATTCCCATACTTGAAAATGAGCAAACAATTGCCGTAGCATGTGTGGGCAATAAAAATTCAGACTATAATGAATCTGATGTACACCAGTTGACATTGTTGATGGAAGGTATATGGAAGATTTTACAGTACATGCAAAAAATCTACCTTCAGAAAAAATCGCTCAAGGTGCACAAGGTATTCGATTCAATCATGACTGCCAGTCCGGCTATTGTTTTTTTGTGGAAACCCGAAAAAGACTGGCCGGTAAAGTTCGTATCTGAGAATATAGTACAATTCGGCTACAGTGTTGATGATTTCATGTCCGGCAAAATGGTTTATGGTGACATAATACATCCATCAGACCTTGATAGAGTCCGCACAGAGATGAACCGGGCGTCTAACGAAGGTTTCTCTGATTTCAGTCAGGAATACAGGATATTAACCAAATCCGGTGAAGTAAAATGGGTTGATGAGAGAACATTGATCCATAATAATGAAAATGGAATAATAGATTATTTGCAAGGTATTATTGTTGACATTACAGAACGAAAGCAAGCTAACGACTTTATGCGCATAGAATCTGATCTCGATAATGCTCTTGATTATAAATTGAATCTGCAGGATGCATTCGAAAGTGTACTTGATTCCGCACTTGAGACAAAAGCAATAGACAGTGCTGTTCTCTATCTTGTTGATGAACACAGTGGGGAATTTGACCTCGTAGCTCACCGGGGTGTATCTGAACGCTTTGTGGATAGCGTATCCCATTTTTCAAAGAAAACCATAATAGCTAACTTTTTTATGACCGGTTATCCCGTTTATAAGTATTTTTCAGATATCAGTTTCATAATTCCCGGAAAAGATCTCAGTTTTGAAGGGTTACAAGCTATGGCCTTCCTGCCAATCCACATCAACGATGAACTTGTTGCTGCCATCGCTCTTGGGTCCCATGTATATATAGAGATCCCTGCAAATTCCCGAAATCTGATCGAGACGATTGCCAACCTGATTGGCGTTATAATATCTCGCATGAAAAATGATTCAGGCAACCGGAAAAACACAAACAATATGCATTCATTACTCGATGCACTGGATGAAATCGTCTTCATCATAGATGTAGAATGTAAGATATTGCATACGAACTCAGCATTACATAAACATCTTAACTATTCAGACAAGGATCTTTTTATGAAAGATTATCTTGTATTATATCCGCCGGAACAGGAATCCTTAGTGCTCTCAAAACTTGATGAGATTATCGAAGAAAAATCATCCTCATGCGACATACCCCTTGTCAGCAAAGAAGGAATACATATTCCTGTAAAAACAAAATTCACAAAAGGCGATTGGGGGGGCAAAGAAGTTATGATTGCCACTGCCTCTATTGTAGAAGATCCGAATATTTAATAGATAAATCGGTTGTTATATATCCTGAATACTTGAACTCAGCATCCATAGTAAAGTATACAAAGTGAAAAAGGGATCATTCAGCATAATCCCTTGTGCTGACTCCCATCACAAGAACCTTTGTTTCCATTGGTTTTTTCCATCCTTGTACTATTGTCTCTTCCTTTTTCACATCTATCTTAATGTGATCCGAATCGAGTCCTGCAAATTCCATATAATCGCGTACTATTGTTTCTCCTAAATTCATGGCATAATTCAGTGCTTCATGATATTCATGGAAACTACTCCTTCCTTTTTCGGAGAATACAAAAAAATCAAACTCAGGCGCACCCATAGAAACCGGTCTTATCAGCACCTCGGTTCTTCTTATTCCTTTTGCAGCCAGTGCTCCGGCAGCATTGCCAACATCAGCATACCTTGGAAGAATTATTTCTGCATCCAATATATTCTGCAAGTCTTCTACAAATGCAATTACCGGTCCTCCAATGAGTACAATAGGAACGTCGATCTTGAACTTTATCGGTGAACTAACATCAAATATTTGCCGTATCACTTCTTTTGGTGTCTCGTCCAAAAAGAAAGATACAAGGTCTGAAGCCATGTTTTTGGCAAATTTATTCTTAATATGGCGGGCAAATTCATGTCCATCCATATTCATCAGATGTCCCAGAACATTTGCTCCGACATTTGCAGCTTCAACATTCATTTCCGTATAATCACCAAGAACGTGCAACGCATCTGTAAGCGTAAAACCAATTGAATGAATAAGCCTTTTTTGAATAAGGATGTCAAGTAATTTACTTGATGGATTTTTCTTTATTTTGTTGTATATTTCTATTATAGATGTCGGTTCCTTTTTTATTGCATCGAGTATCTCCTTTTCACCATCGCTAATCTCGATAACTTCGTATTCTGTTCGCAGATAAAATTTCGTTGGTTGGTAATTTACACCTAAAAGGCTTTTTAATGGAATTGGATTTGATCTGAGTTGTTCCAAAAAAACCGGATAGATTATCGCAGCACGACATAGTGGCATAACCCTTCTTGGTCCAATATGAGATTTGTAACCCTTGATCCATACATGGCTGTCTCCGCCCATTGCTGACGTCACCATTCTTATAGCTTTGACTCTGGTCTTCCAACCGCCGACAACTGCGCCCGAATCACTCATATCAGGGACACCATTGTTCATCACTGAAATATCTGTGCTTGTACCACCCACATCTATAACTGCACATGTGTCTTTTTTTGACAAAAAGGAAGCACCAACAAGACTTGCAGCAGGGCCGGAGAAAATTGATTCGATTGGTTTGTCTAGTGCACCCCTTATGTTGGTCACGGACCCATCACACTTTAACATGAATATTTTTGCATCCATCCCCCTTGTTTTAATTTCAGATTCAACTGTGTTCATGAATGTTTCAGTTACCGAGATTAACTGAGCGTTCAAAAAAGCGGTTACAGCTCTTTCGAAAGCCCCGAGATCTTGGGACAGTTCATGACCACATACGACCGGAAGTCCGGTAAGTTGATTTATCAATTCCTTTACTTCTAATTCATGATCATGATTTCTGACACTGAAAAATGATGAAACAGCAAATGCTGAAACCTTATCTTTTACCTTCATGGCAAAATGGTTGATAGATTCAATGTCCAGAGATTCGGATTCTATTCCATTGTAGTCATGTCCCCCGGCTACCTGTATGTAATGTTTTGTTGGTAGTTCTTTTGTGATATCATATTTTCCAACAAGAATTAAAGCCACAGGAAAACCTGTCCCTTCCAATATACTATTTGTTGAAAGAGTAGTAGATACGGAAACCATCTTAACTTCATTAAGGTGTGTTGGATCCAGTCCATCAATAGCGTTCTTAATTCCTTCAAGAGGATCCGGATAGCTTGTTAGAGCTTTGCTTGTGTCGATTATCAACTCATCAGAATCTCTTAAAAGGACGGCGTCCGTATAGGTTCCACCTGCATCAATACCAAGACTATAGTTCATAGTTCTATAACTCCTCAAGCGATTTTCATATTAATCGTTTAATGTTACGTTTAATGTTACAATATCAATATTAACAAAGTAGTATTTATTTGGGCAAGTTTACATATATATATGTTTCGGCCATATTTATTAGATATAAGTATTTTGTATATTATAATAACATCATATTACTATTTGTTAACAGTGTTGGCGCATTCGTAACAAAGTATATATAGAGAAATATAATAGTGTCAATTTTCACTGTGTGATTTTGCCATGATTACCCTCCGACATAGGAAAATATAAATACGAGTACTTTCAAACGTATATGTGATTAAAAATGCATATCGCATTTTAGTTTCCACAAGAACATCACATTGATGTCTTGAAGTATTATTAAATTGGAGGTAAAGAAAATGGTTAGAAAACTATACCCCGGCAGAATGCCATTGGACGGCGTTAGTCTGGAGCTGTTCTCAAATGATGATCTGAGAGCACTACACTACGCTACCATGGATGTTTTCATGAATACCGGTATTCAGGTTTCAGACCCTGAAGCAAGAACGATCTTCAAACAAAGTGGCTGTGATGTTAACGAAAAAACAATGGTCGTGAAGATTCCTGAATATGTCGTTAATAGAGCACTGATCGATTGTCCATCGAAATTCGTCCTATGGGGACGTGACAAGAAGAACAAAATCGTTCAAGAGCACAAAGGTAAGGTACACTGGACCTGTTTCGGTACCGGCGTCAAAATGTGCAACTACAAAGGACCTGGGCAGTATCAAACTGTAGATTCAACTGAAAAGGACCTTGCGGACACAGCAAAGATATGTGACTGGGCAGATAACATCGACTATTATTCACTTGCTGTTTCAGCAAGAGACTGGGCAGGAAAAGGTGCACAGGATGTACATGAAACCCTCACACCATTGATGAACACCACAAAGCACTTCCATCACATCGATCCTGTTGGAGAGAATGTTGAATATTACAGAGATATTTCTGTAGCATACTATGGTGGAGATGAAGAGGAAGCACGTAAAAAACCGCTTTTCTCAATATTGCTCTGTCCTACAAGCCCGCTGGAACTCAGTGTAAATGCTTGCCAGGTAATCATAAAAGGTGCAAGATATGGCATTCCTGTTAACGTCCTGAGTATGGCAATGGCTGGCGGTTCTTCACCAGTTACCCTTGCAGGCACTCTTGTAACACACAATGCAGAGGTACTTTCGGGTATTGTACTTGCCCAGCTGGTACAGCCAGGCACAGCAGTATGGTATGGCAGTTCCACTACTACATTCGACCTTAAGAAAGGCACAGCACCGGTCGGTTCCCCTGAACTTGCAATGATCAGTGCGGCAGTAGCAAAACTTGGTCAGTATTATGGCCTTCCAACCTTTGTTGCTGGTTCGTAGGCTGATGCCAAGATACCTGACGGCCAGGCTGGCCACGAGAAGACAATAACAACAATTCTCCCAGCCCTCTCCGGTGCAAACACCCTCTACGGTGCAGGTATGCTTGAGCTAGGTATGACATTCTCACTTGAACAGCTCGTCATTGATAATGACATGATCTCAATGACAAAGAAAGTAATGGAAGGAATTCCTGTAAATGAAGAGACTCTTGCAGTCGAATCAATCGATCAAGTAGGTATCGGTAACAATTTCCTTGCCCACAAATCCACAAGAGATAACATAGACCTGCCATCCAGCCCAATGCTGATTGACAGATTAATGTATGGTGACTGGAAAGCTGCCGGTTCAAAAGACATCGCAACAGTTGCTCATGAAAAAGTCGTTGACATCATGAAAAACCACGTCGTTGAACCAATCGATGCTGACCTGCTCAAAGATATGAAGGCAGTTGTGGACAGAGCTGACAAAGCGTTTAGAGGCAACTAATGGAGGTTGTAAAAATGGCAACAAAAGAAGAAATTATTGCAAAAGCAAGAGCAGCTATCGCAAACTTTGATAACGATGCAGCAGCAGCAGCAGCTCAGGAAGGATTGGATGCCGGAATAAACCCTGTCGAAATAATACAGGATGGTTTTACGGCTGCCATGAATGAGGTAGGAGATAAATTCGAGGCCGGTACCTTGTACCTTCCGCATGTTATTGCAGCTTCAGAAGCAATGACAGCCGGAGTCAATGTTCTTACGCCTGCACTGGAGGCGTTGGGCTCAGAGATGGAAAGCAGAGGTAAGATCGTAATCGGAACGATTGAAGGTGACATCCATTCCATAGGAAAGGACATTGTTGCTACAATGCTCAAGATCGCAGGTTTTCAGGTATTTGATCTTGGAAGAGATATTCCAATTAACAAATACATTGAAAAGGCAAAGGAAGTTGGCGCACAAGTGGTTGCTTCATCTGCCCTCATGACCACAACAATGGTCAGTCAGATCCGGATCGAAGAGCAGCTCAAGGAAGCAGGTCTTCGCGATTCGCTCAAAACAATGGTTGGCGGTGCTCCCGTTACCCAGGACTGGGCTGACAAAATTGGTGCAGACATCTATGGTGAAAATGCATCAGATGTAGTGACTAAACTTAAGGAGATGTTCTAATTTTTAGAAATCTCTAATCCGGTTGCAGAGATGTATTTATCACATCTCTGCAACTGATTATTCAGTCATTTATAATTATGTTATGGAGGTAATAATTATGGATTTGCAAGTCTTAAAAACACTAGAGCACAAAAGGAGAGTAAAAATAGGTTTCATGTGGGCTTTTTTGTGTGCAATTCTATGGGGTCTATGGTACATCCCGGGTACAGCTGTATGGGTCCTTAATCCTTTTGATGCGATGTACGGTGAAATCGCTGCTACAAATGGCGACGGAGTTTCGTTGATCGTAACCGCAGTGTTGATAACAGCATTCAATGCTTTGACTGTTATTTTAGCTCTCATAGTCTGGAATGGTGTTCTCGGTAAGTTCGGGGAAATGAAACGAACAATTAAAGAATTCCACCCATGTTCCAAGTGGTTCTTCCTGGCTGCTGTTTTCGGCGGTCCAATGGCAATATTGGGATCATTTATGGCAATGGGATTCGTTGGCGGTGCTTTTGCCGCTGTTGCAGCTCTTATGTATCCTGTAGTCGGTTCTATTCTTGCTTCTAAATGGTATGGTGAAAAGATAACCAAACGTGCATACACAGGTATTGCGTTCATCATTGCTGGTGGTTTTACGATCTTTGGTGGTGGCGTTTTAACTGAACTTGGCAGCGGAAATATCTCATGGATGGGTTACCTTGGAGGACTCATGGCGGCAGCCGGTTGGGGTATAGAAGGTGCCATTGCAGGAAAAGGGCTCGATATATCAGAACCTGATGTGAGTCTTACAATAAGATTCATTGCTGAAAATATCATCTGGTGGATAATCATCATTCCGCTTCTTGCGATATTTGGTTTCCCAATGTTCAAGTATGCATTACTGGCATTTGAGCCACTCACACTCTTGACATTGATATTTGCGGGTATCACATTTGGCTTCTGTTATGTTGCCTGGTACAAGTCATTCCCTCTTATCGGAGTAGGTAGAGGACAGGGTATTGGAAACCTTTACGGTCTTTTTGCTGTGATATTCATATTCCTTTTCTTCGGAGATGTACCTTCCTGGACTATCCTGGTAGGAGGCGCTTTGTGTCTCGCTGGTAGTTCAATTATGTTCTTGGAAGATACAGGTGAATTGGAATCTTTGAGAGGTGATTAAAATGGCAAATCTACGTCCGATTAAATTCAGGATACTTGAACTGTGCAACGAAGACGGAGGGAAGTGGAACTATGAGATTGTAACTCAAATACAGAAAGAGTATGACCAGAAGGGAAATTTCCAGAGAGATTCCATAAATTTTGATATCATAGAACTAGCTTCAAATGGATTGTTAAAAGATATTGAAGTCAAGGTCGATGAAAAAGGAATTTACAAGAAGGGGTTTCTTTTGCACAAATATAGCATCACACCAGTTGGACAGGCCCGAGCAGTTAATGCATGTTTGCTGAATATTTAATGGAGGAGATTATATGGTACAAACAGAAGCCGCAATGGAAGCATATAATGCGTACTGGGTGAATTCACCTCTGCCTGCTGCAAGTGTATTGTATATGGTATTGATCTTGATCATTGCCATATTTGCACTCTGGCAAGCAAGAACGTTCGTCTCAAAATTCTAAGGGGAAATTTAGAGAAAACAAACCAAAGAAACAAGTCGAGTAGATATCAGACACAGATAGATTTGTCATGGAATTGGGTTTCTCGTAGTATGTGTTTTATAAACATATAGTGCGAGTTAATTCGAGCATAGCGAGCATTTACACGTTGTATATAATCTATATGATTATGTAGTTCAAGTTAATGCGAACGAAGTGAGCATTTTCTTGTTGTATATAATCTATAAGATTATGTAGTCCAAGTTAATGCGA
>JAUSPM010000136.1 GCA_030655675.1 Methanosarcinaceae archaeon
TCATTGATACAATTTCTTCCCTAATTAAATACAGTGTGGACAATGAAAAAAGTCTTGAGCTGGTTTCGTTTTTCAAAAAATTAAATGGAATGGGGAAGATTATTATCTTAACTGTCGAGCCAAGCCAGTTAAGTGAAGACATAACTTCTATGTTCCGTTCTTCATGTGATATTTACATAAGTTTAATAGTGAAACCAATGGCTAATGAGGTCAAGCGTACAGTAGTTGTTAACAAATTCACAGGAGCTAAGGGCCCTGTGGGGCAGATGATAGGATTTAGGATCGAGCCGAAGGTCGGTCTTGTCGTAGAGATTGCGGCGGTTGGTTAAACGAGATAATTCTTCCTTCGGTCGAATTGACTCAGACTATATATTTATAAAATATATAGTATAAAAAATTGGAAGGTAATATAATATGGATCCGGAATTCGAAAAAGCACTGCAAAGAAATCCACATCTTGGAGTATACCTAAACGAGTTCAGGCAAAAAACAGGAACAATCCCTGATTTTGTCGTAAAATTGTCAAAAGATCTGGATGAAGAGAATGTCAATTTGATTCTTCCTGTGGGCGACCCTGTGTTTATCCATATATACGGGACAGCTGAGATGGGAGTAGCTCGATATTACACCATTGAACCTCCTCTATTTCCGAATGAAAAAAGAAAATACAAGACTATCATGAGTATGATCCTTGAAAAATCTTCCAAAGAGCCAGTGCCGGATGGAGAAAGCGAACTCAAATCATTAATCTCAAAACTTCTTAATGAATCGATTGATATTGGTGCCGGTGGTGATCTCCCAGATGAAAATGAAAAACCCGGTCTTTTGCAGAAATTGATCCCAACACAAAAAAAAGTACCGCTTAACCAGTCGGAATACAATAAAATACTATATTACATTGAGCGAAATATCATTGGTTCGGGTCCTATCGAACCCATTATCAGGGATCCGTATCTTGAAGATATCCATAGTATAGGTATCAGTGGCGTGTTCATTGTTCACAAGATATTGGGCATGATGGAAACAGACCTGACATTTGGTGATGAAGCCGGATTGGATAGTTGGCTCCGTAGTATGAGTGAGCGAATAGGTCGTCCTGTGAGTGATGCAAAGCCTATCGCTGATGGTGCATTGCCCGATGGTTCACGTATCAATATCATTTACAGTCCTGATATCAGCCGACGTGGAAGCAGTTTCACAATGCGTAAGTTCAGTGAAGTGCCTGTGAGTATTATTCAATTGATCAATTGGGGCGCTGTTAATTGCGATATGGCAGCGTATATGTGGATGTTGCTTGAGAATGGTATGAGTATCTTCTTTAGTGGTGAAACGGCAAGTGGTAAAACAACAATGTTGAATGCATGTCTGTCTTTTATAAATCCAAAATCAAAGATTTTTACAACTGAAGATACTGCTGAGGTTCAGCCCCCACATGCTGTTTGGCAGCAGTTGATCACTCGTGAAGACGGACCTCCTGATTCAAGAGTAGATACATTTACGTTGCTTAAGGCTGCTTTGCGTTCAAGACCAAACTATATTATTGTTGGTGAAATTCGAGGTGTTGAAGGAGCAGTGGCATTCCAGGGCATGCAAACAGGACACCCTGTTTTGGCTACATTCCACGCATCGGCAATTACAAAGATGATCCAGCGTTTAACAGGTGACCCTATCAATGTTCCTGTGACTTTTATTGATAATCTTAATGTTGGAATGATACTGCAGGCAGTATATCGAAAAGGAAAGTTCCTGCGGCGCTGCATCTCAATTGATGAGATCGAAGGCTATTATGAAGAAGCCGGCGGTGTGGTCACAAGAGCGGTATTCCAGTGGGATCCGGAAACAGATACACACGCTTTTAGGGGTTTGAATAATAGTTTTATTCTTGAAAATAAGATCGCTACAAAATTGGGATATGAAGACAAGCGCCAGATATACCAGGATATGTTTTTGCGTTCAAGGATACTGCAAGAGATGCAAGCACGTGGCATTGAAGATTACTACGAAGTGAATAATCTACTGATTAATTTCTATCGACATGGTATTGATGGGTTGCCATTCCCGATATAAGGTGATCTTATATGAATTACAAGCAGGCATTTCACAGCATTGATATGGATCCGGCTGATTATGCCAAAAAGTTTGCAATCCCCGTAATTGTTTTTGGTTTTGTCTTTTCGTATATATTATATGCATTTTTACCAACACTTTTTGTTGGACCGACTCAATTTATTCCTGCTTTACTTCCGGTCATCTGTATATTGTTTGCTGTATATTATCCAATGTCTATGGCTGCCGGAAAGGCTGCTGAGATCGACAATAATATGCACTATTACATCACACAGATGGGTTCGATTGCAACAGCAGAAACACCGAGACTTGATATTATCCGTATAGTTTCAGAAAATAAGGATTACCTGTATCTCGCCAGTGAAACAAAGAAGATCTATAATCTTGTAACTGTATGGAACATGAGTCTTGCAGAAGCTTGTAAGTTCATATCCAGGCGTACACCTTCCATAATTTTTGAGGATTTTCTGGACAGATTCGCACATGGATTGCAGTCAGGCGAGGAAATTAAATCATTCTTGTCTGCTGAGCAGAATGTTGTTATGAATGAATATGAATCTATGTATAATGGTGCACTTTATACAATAGAGATCATCAAGGAATTATTC
>JAUSPM010000138.1 GCA_030655675.1 Methanosarcinaceae archaeon
AATACATTCCTTTGTTCTTCGATAAGCGTCACTTTTAGTTATTTGTTGTAATTCAGTAGCAATTTTTGGTTCAGGAGTAAAACCATACCGTTTCTGAGCCAAAATCTCTTTTACTTTGTTACGAATCCAATCAAGAGACTCTTTTGAAACTTTGCCCGCGTAGTAAACGGTCAGAAGTTCGGAAAGCCCCATTACCAGAAGTTCAGGAAGTATCATAAATTTAAAAAATCAATTTAAAATATTTTCAAAATAGTATGTAAAGTATTCTGACAATGAAAGTTCTGTAGTATTAATGATTATTGTGGAACCAGGCAATATAGATGCATTGTCAATTGATACTGCCTCCTTCGTTATTGGACAAATATGTTGCATTTTTGTTTCTTTATCAAAAATAATACCATCTTCATCAATATAATATCCAAGAATATCCACAAGGGCTGTTTTTTGTTCAATATTAATGTCTGTAAATGTTACATCAATGTCATTCATTGGAGATTACACCTGCATTGCTTTTATTTAAAAATTAAATTCCCATGTACATTTAACTTAATTCTTATAGCATGTATATATATTTTGGTATTTTTTCGGCTTTATAAATAACTGCTACATAATAGTAATGAAATTCCACTATTAAACGACATTCTAAATCCCTATAATCTTTTGGATGAACCATTTTTACAAAAAAGGGGTCCCTGACGAAGGGACCCACACAACTCAGACCCTTTAATGGCTCGATGCTGCGTATCGCTCAGCAATAAGCGCCCGGGTCAGCCTGAACTGGACCCTGTGCTGGTCCCAGTCATATTTGTTTCCCAGAAACTTGATCATTCGCTTCTTTGATGCACCTTTGAGATCATTTGCCTCCATCATCGCATCAATGAATGCTTTCTCCTGTTCTTTGTCGAGTTCAACCATTTAAACCGCCTCCGCCTTGACCACAGTAGAATTACCTGTAACTACAGGCAATTTCTTCATGGTAAGTATCAGCCCATCGGGAATATCCCTTACCGTGTATCTTACATTCACAGAACCTGCATCCGATGTCAGTGCGATCATACTGCCCTTTTGCAAGCCCAGTTTATCTACCATTTTCATATTGACGATCACAAAGTCATTGTCATCCGGCTGGTCACACCACATAAACGGATTGTACACAGAGATCAGGTTGCCACCGTTTTCGGCCGGTGCAGCCGTTTCCATGACCTTACACTCAAGTTTACTGTACTTTGGCGCGGTAAACTTCTGAACAACAGATTTCATCATCTTATCGTGGATAGCGTGGAAATCAAATGCCTCACCGCCAAGGTTCTTGCTCAAAATTGACATCGCGTCAATCCCTACAGTACTCTCACCGGAATTATTCAATACCTGACCTTCCACATTCATGAAACTACCGGCCTTTGCATACAAAGATTCAGTAGCTATCACAATGTTTGCCAGCTTGTTCACCGGACTGTCCCTGGATGTAATCACTACAAGATTGTCCAGTTTCTCCAATGTTTTTGCTGCCTCATCAGTGTTTGGCATAAGTTCCAGCAGGTCGCTGTTCAATGTAACAAGCGTCTTGATACTGCCGTCATTGATCCCGTCCATGATCTCCTGTAATCCCTTTTGTCCAACGCCCTTGCCAAACAGATGGACACCTGTGGAATCCACAAATGGTTTCATAAATATGATCTTAGCCCCTGTCATCAGTGACAGGTTCAAAAGATTCTTAACCTGTTCCGGGTCGGTATGTGGATGCACATCAGCAATAATGATGGAATTGCTGTCCAATCCAAGTTCTGTCTTGTAATCGGCAGGATTGATCGACAAATTCTCATCTGCCAGATTCAGATCCCGACAACCCACTGACACAATGGTTGCACCATTCTTCTTGGCTGCCAGCAGTCTCCTGACCAATAAAGGATACTGGACATAAGGATCAATGAACAGGGCAATACGACCTGCTTTCTCGATATCATCCAATGGAATACCCTGACTTATGGATGGGTGGCATTCGGAAGGAATCTCCTCATAAGCACCGATTCCTGTGTTCACCACAGTACCAAGCGCATCGGCGATCTTTGTGAACGCCAGATGTTCCTCATTGGTAGTGGCACCGACAGCAAGCATTGCCACATTTTTGGCACCTTTGAGTTTATCGGATGCCGCTTTGACCGCCGTCTTAATGTCTGCCTCCTTTCCATCCACCACATTGGTGGCTTTTGAATAATAGTGTGGCAACTTCATTCCAAACCTGCACAACTTGCCAAGGTTTGCAGAACTGCTCTTCATGAAATCAACTACAAGTGCACCTTCCTCGCTTTCCCTAATGTAAAGGCCGCAGCCAATATTACATCCAGGGCACACGGTCTGGTATATCATCTCTTTCATTTTAAAATCACCTCGAAGAACGGAGGAGTATCAAGATTTATTCCGGGCTGGTAATTCCGCCTACGTTGCGAAGGAATCGAAAACCTGCTTTGCAGCAGGGTAATTGGAATATCAGACGGACAAACATCACTGCACTGGCCACATGCAATACAACTGTCAGACAGGTGTAGCAGTCTTACCATATGGTACATGCTCATCTTGTAATTGTCAACCAGAGAATGGAACATGGTACACTTGGAATCCTCGCCACATGCACATACAGGACATACTTCCTTGCATGCACCACAGTCGATACAGTCTTCCATTTGCTCCATATAATACTGCATTCTTTCCTCATCGGGAATATCCGGGAATATCTCCTTTTCCAGGGTACTGCCAAGATCTTCCATGACACTGTTAACCTTCGCCCGAATAGCAATTGCCTTTTCACTGGCCGGCTGCACTTCAATTCTACCTGCCTCAATAGCATTTTCAAGAAGTTTTACACCTTTTTCGTTCATCACCTGACAGAAAGTTGCATTACCTGCCATATCCCCGATTACGCCCCAGTTACCGCAGGCAAGATCTGCATTCACAGGGATCTTAAGCGTACAGAAACGACAACTTTCGCGCCTTCCAAAACCGGCTTCTTCCAGTTCATCGATGGCTATAGCCTTCTCTTCACCGTTCTTTGTCTTGAATATTAATTTACCCTTTTCGATCTCTTCACCAACTACATCTTCAGGGTCAATATCATACATCTCAACAAGCATCTTCTTGGTAGTCACCGGATGCATACTTCCACCGCAGTTCAATCCCACGACGTAAGTATTATCCAGATCGATCATACCACGCTTGCCCTGTTCAATAACAGCCTGTGCATCACATGGTTTGGCAGGCATTGCCACCTTGCGGCCCATAGCATACTTGGCCAGATTCACAGGTACTGAATGCAAACTGCCTGTAGATGCCAAAACCTCTTCGACATTATCAGTGACAATAGGCACAGCTTCAAACTCGTTGATATGTTTCATTACCACAACGTTCTCAACCAATCCCTTTTCAAGGGCTGCTGCCAATACTGCAGTTACCAATCCACCGGAAGCACCTCGGCTGCGTACATTTTCGTCAGTTGCATATCCTACAAGCATATCTCCTACTTTAACCATTTATCTCACTCCTGCAGGCTTAAGGGGACTTGGTCCCAATTCCTTCACCTTCGCCGTAACCTCATTTATGAAATTGGCGAACCTCTCACCCTCACTGGCAGATATCCAGTTAAGATGCAACCTATCAGGTTCCAGACCCAATTGTTGTAACATCTCTTCCAAAAATTGGTACTTAACCTGGGTCTTTTCATTACCATTCACATAATGGCAATCTCCGATGTGACATCCGGTGACCAGCACCGCATCCGCACCTTCAAGGAAAGCATTGAACACATGCAATGGGTCGATCCTGCCTGAACACATGACTCTGATGACCCTTGTAGATGCAGGCTGTTGGAATCGTCCCATTCCTGCCGTATCCGCACCACCGTAACTGCACCAGTTACAGCAGAACGCCACGATCTTTGGAGTCCATTCTCGTTCTGTCATTATCACACCTCCCCGTAAGCGAACACATTCTTAACCTGTGCCAGCAGCTGTTCATTCTTGAAATGACTCTGCTCCAATGCACCTGTGGGACAGGCTGCCACACATGTACCGCAACCCTTGCACAGGGCTGTGAGAATCTTCAACTTGTCATTTTCAAGTGATAATGCCTGGAAAGGACACATTGGTACACAAACACCGCAACCCACACAAATATCTTTATCCACTTTAGTAGTGATGCCCTCGGTCAATGCCTTGCCCTGTGCCAAAAATCGTGTCGCACGAGCTGCACATGCACTGCCCTGGGAAATTGAATACGGGATATCCTTTGGTCCCTGGGTCATACCGCCTATAAATATACCGTCCAGTGTAGTGTCAACCGGTTTCAACTTTGGATGTGCTTCCATCATGAACCCATCTGCAGCCTTACTTACCTTCAGGATCTGACGCACTGTCTCAGTACTCTCTGGCGCTACTGCACCTACACTTAAGACCATCAGGTCAAGTTCAAGATTTACGATCTCATTAGTCAGGGTATCCTCTATCCTGGCAATAATATTATGATCCTCATTCTCGGTAACCTCTGCAGGTCTTCCCCTGATGAATCGAATACCCATATTCCTTGCCCTGTTATAGTACTCCTCATACATCCTGAAAGGCGTTCTCATATCCATATACATGATATATACTTCTGTATCAGGATATTTTTCCTTGAGCAACTGGGCATTCTTCAAAGAAGCCATACAACAGAAACTGGAACAATATATGTGGGAATTCTTATCCCTGCTGCCAACGCACTGTACAAACCCTATTCTCTTTGGTGGCTTGACATCACTTGGTCGCACTACTTTACCCATGGTAGGTCCACTGGCATTGATAAGCCGCTCAAACTCCATGGTGGTTATCACATTATCATATAAACCGAAACCAAATTCGTTCTTTGGTTCAGGATCATACACATCAAAACCCGCAGTTACTACAATGACACCTATATCAAGTTCAGAGAATGTTTCCTTCTGGTCCATATCAATAGCACCGCGCTCACATGCTTTTATGCATGCACCACAATCAATGCAAATTGATTTATCTACCAGTGCCCGCAGTGGCACAGCTTGTGGGAATGGGGTATAGATAGCTTTTCTGGCACCTATCCCTTCATTGAACTCAGTATATGGCACTTCAACAGGACATTTTTCAGTACAAAGTCCACAGCCGGTACACTCATTTATATCGAGATATCTGGGCTTGTGTTTTATCTTTGCTTTGAAATTGCCAACATAACCATCAACTTCCACCACTTCGGAATAACTCATAATCTCGATATTCTTATTCCTGGCAACTTCCACCATCTTGGGACCAAGAATACAGATACTGCAGTCATTGGTCGGGAACGTCTTATCAAGCTGTGCCATCTTTCCACCGATCGATGGTCCCTGTTCCACCAGATAAACCTTGTGTCCCATATCAGCAATATCCAGTGCCGCCTGCATACCTGTTACACCAGCACCAATGACCAGCGCTGCATCTGTCACCGGAACTTCGCTTGATTCCAAAGGTTCGAGCAGAGCAGCCCTTGCCACGCCCATGCGGACAAGTTCTTTAGCCTTCTCTGTGGCATCTTCTTTCTCCCACATGTGTATCCAGCTGCAGTGTTCCCTGATATTCACGAACTCGAACAAATAAGGATTCACTCCAGCCTCTTCCACACATGCCCTGAAGATCGGTTCATGTGTCTTGGGCGTGCATGATGCTACAAGCACACGATTTAAGTTCAGATCCTTGATAGCCTTCTTGATCTCTGCCTGCCCTGCATCACTACAGGTATATTTGTTAACTACGGATGTGGTAACATTTGGTAAAGTGGAGATATAATCTGCCACTGCATAACAGTCAACCGCACCTGCGATGTTAATGCCGCATTCACAGATAAAAGCCCCAATCCTGAGTTCTTCTTCCTGCTTATTTTCAGTTTTTGTTTCTTTTTGGGTCATATCAATCACTCCACCCTTTTATGTTCTAATGGACTCGGGCCAAGTGCCTTTATCTTATCAACAAAATTAATCATCGTTTCCTGGAATTTCTTGCCTTCTGCTGCTGAGACCCATTCAAGATGGAGTCGTTCACCAAGACCCATGCGTTCCAGTGCATTTACCATATCCTTCATCCTCTCATCAGTGTGCTCATTGCCCTCAATATAATGGCAATCGCCTATATGGCATCCTGTAATCAAAACGCCATCGGCACCTTCTTTAAAAGCCTCCAGGATAAAGGTAGGTTCGATCCTGCTGCTGCACATCACGCGCACTATCCGGTTGTTGGTAGGGTACTGAAGGCGGGAAACACCTGCCAGATCAGCACCTGCATAACTACACCAGTTACAGCAGAACGTAAGTATATTCGGTTCAAAATTTAAATTTAAATCTGTCATCTATAATCCCTCCCCGTAAGCCTTTATCACAGCCATTATCTGTGGCGTTGTGAAATGCCTGGAAGTAATAGCCCCTGTCGGGCATTCCGCAGCACATGAGCCGCAGCCTTTACAAACTGTAGGATTGATCTCGCACTTCTTTGTAGTGTATGTAATCTCCTCGGTTTCCACAACAACTTCCTGAAGTTCGGGAGCTTTGTATGGACAGACCATTGTACAGCGACCACAGCCTATACACAATTCTGAATCGACCACAGATATGTTTCCTATGGTTTCAAGGAAATCACTTGAGAGGATCGTACATGCTCTGGATGCTGCAGCCGAAGCCTGGGATACAGCCTCATCCACCAGTTTTGGTGCCTGAGCCGTTCCGCAAAGGAACACTCCTTCTGTGGCAAACTCAACCGGTCTGAGTTTAATATGAGCCTCCAAAAAGAACTTGTTAGAATCCAGCGGTACCTTGAAAAGTGGCGCAAGAGTTTCATTTGTATCAGGTGCCACCATAGGTGCACTCAATACCAACAGGTCATAATTGATGTCAAAATTCATATTCAACAGTTGGTCGAACATTTTAATTGACTTCTCGTCAACTTGCGGTTCCTTATCTTCAGTATAGCGCATGAACACCACGCCAAGTTCCCTTGCATGTGTGTACAGGTCTTCCCAGCGTCCGAATGTTCGGATGTCGCGGTACAACATGTAAATATTGCGCTTTGGATTATCCTCTTTCAGCCTGATCGCATTCTTCATGGCAACGGTGCAGCAGGCTCTTGAACAGTATGGCCGCTCATCATTGCGCCCACCTGCACATTGTATGAACACTACATTCTTAGCATCCATACCCTTGTCTATCATATGTTCCAGTTTGCTCTGGGTGACAATATTGGGGTATTTACCGTATGAGAAATATCCTTCAGGCATCAGTTCATCGGCACCAGTGGCAATGATGGCCACGCCACACTGGATCTCCTCATCCACGCCGTCTCCCTTTACATGAGCTGTGAAATTACCTATGGAACCTTCGAGTTCCACAAGTTCAGCATCAATCAACACTGTAATGTTGTCATGTGATTCAACACGCGCAATTAATGGTTCCAGCACTTCGTTTGTACTGCGACCGTCCTGAAGTTTAGTATATGTATTTAGCAGTCCACCAAGTTCCGGCTTTTTCTCAATCAGAGTTACATGGAATCCTTTGTCAGCAATGTCAAGGGCTGCATTCATACCTGCAATCCCGCCTCCGATTACCAGACCGGAATTGTTGAACTCAACCTTTTGCTTATACAGTGGCTGCAAAAGATTTGCCCTGGATACACTCATCCTGACTGTATCACGCGCTTTTCTGGTGGCCTTCTCTTTCTCATTCTGGTGCACCCAGCTGCAGTGTTCCCTTATATTTGCCAGTTCGAACATATATGGATTCAAACCTGCTTCCATAAGGGTTTCCCTGAACATGGGTTCATGTGTCCTTGGAGTACATGATGCCACTACCACACGGTTTAGGTTATGTTCCTTCACCATATCGGCAATGCCAACCAAACTGTCGCTACTGCATGCATATACTTCTTCTTTGACAAAGGCAACACCATTTAGGTCCTTCGCATATTCCACAACGTTTGGTACATCTACAACGTTACCGATATTGATACCACAGCGACATACAATTACACCGGTCCTGACTTCATCTCCAACATCCTTCTCTGTCGGATATTGTTTCTCGGTTACAAGACTTCCTCTCTCGCTTGAAAGCAATGATGATGCCTTACTGGCAGCACCGCTGGCATCTGCAACGGTATCCGGTATATCCTTTGGAGCCTGCATCGTACCGCTGACAAATATGCCTGGGCGGGTGGTTTCAACCGGTCTGTCAATTCTGGTCTTTACAAAGCCTAAGTCATCCATCTCCACACCGGCAATATTGACCAGTTGTTTACTGCTCTTTGAGGGGGTCAATCCGATAGAGAGTACGACCATGTCGAACTCTTCCTGTCGGATCCCATTGCCATCTTCAAGTTCATACTTTAATGAAAGTTTGTTGGTATTGGGGTCAACTTCCACTCCGGAGGGTCGGCTGTTTATGAATCTGACACCTTTTTCATTCTTGGCTTTTTGGTAGAACTCTTCAAAACCCTTACCAAAAGCACGTACATCAATATTGAAGATGGTAGTCTCAAGTTCGGAATCATGTTCCATTGCCACCATTGCTTCTTTGGTTGCGTACATGCAGCACACACTGCTACAGTTGCGTCGTCCGATCTCAGGACTGCGGGAACCGATACACTGTATCCACGCAATCTTTTTCGGATGTGTACCGTCTGAAAGTGTTACATGACCTTCAAAAGGTCCCGAAGAACTCAATTGCCTTTCAAACTGCATTGATGTGACTACATCGGGATGGTCCAGCCTGTACTGTTCCAGTTGTGTTGCATCAAATGGTTCAAATCCGGTGCTGAGAATTACACTTCCAACATTGATCTCTATTTCCTCGCCCTTATCTTCATAATTTATTGCATCATTTTCACAAGATTTGGCACAGTTACCGCACTTGCCTTTGGTCAGGTACAGGCATTTTTCCGCATCAATAGTGTACACTCTTGGCACTGCCTGTGGGAATGCCAGATATATGGCTTTACGATTGTTTCCGCCTTCATTATATTCATCAGGTACTTTTACCGGACATTTTGAGACGCACAACCCACATGCCGTACAATTCTTCGGGTTTACATATGTGGCTTTTCTCTTTACCTTGACTTTGAAGTCCCCGGCTTTACCTTCGATACTTGTAATTTCACTGTATGTGAGCAATTCAATGTTCGGGTGGCGTGATACTTCAGCAAGTTTTGGAGACAGGGTACACATGGAACAATCCAGTGTGGGGAAAGTCTTGTCCAACTGAGCCATCTTGCCGCCTATTGACGTGCTGCTCTCAATCAGATATACCTTCAGTCCGCTGTTTGCAAGATCAATGGCACTCTGTATGCCTGCCACACCTCCACCGGCTACGGCTACGGCGCCTACAAGTTTACTCATTTTGCACCACCTCTTATCTTCTCGATAAACTTGCTATTGTCTACAAAGTTCAGATCAATACCCAGTTCCTCGGGCGTGAAACCCATGGCAAGTCCCAAAAGCTGCGAATAGTGCAACACAGGCATGCCATATTCTTTGTTGAATTTCGTCTTGATCTCGGTCTGTCCAACATCCAGTTGCAAATGACAGAATGGACATGCATCTACAACACAGTCTACTCCTGCTGCAACCATATGTTCCAGCTTGTTGTCTACCAGTTTAAGAGTGGTATCAATTACTGCTGTTCTGGCACCTCCGCCTGCACCGCAGCAAGCCATCTTGTCCTCATAATCCACCGATGTGGCACCTGTGGCCTCCACCAGTTCATCAAAGAACGTGGGATTTTCGGTACTTCCAAGATGTCTCTCTTTACTTGGTTTGACTAAATGGCAACCGTAATGTACCGCTACTTTCAGATCAATAGGATTGGTTATCGCCTGTTTGATCTTTTCGACACCTATTTCCCTGAAAAGATATTCGATAATGTGGCGTACATCCTGTGTGCCCTTGAATTCGTGTCCAACCTCGGAAAGCATTTTGTTTACTTCTTCTTTCAGGTCAGCATCTTCTTTTAACATATGATTGGCATCGGTCAGGGAGCCATAACATCCGTTGCAGATGGTTAACAGGTCATCCCCCATTTCCTCGGACAATGTGATGTTTCTGGATGCCAATGACAGCCATGTTGTTTTGTCAAAAGATCTGAATACTCCCGGAGCGGGACAGCATGAAGCACCTTCGAGGTCTTCCAGTTCCACACCCAACTTTTCCATTACCTTTTTAGTAGAGATTTCAATACCAGGGTAACGGTTGGGGGCAATACAGCCCAGGAAAAATGATAATTTGCTCATTTCTTTTCCTCCTTTTCGGCTACGATCTTATCAAACCCTGCAATTTGCAGTAATTTTTTGACTTCATTTAGTGCATCGGGGAAACGGTGCACAGTTGGAGGAACTTCGTCCAATCCCAGTGCTTTACGTTTTTCTTTTGTATCATCATTAATGGGAACTGCATGTCCTAACTTGACAACAATCTGTCCAACCTTTTTGTGGGCTGGCAGCATGATACCGTTGTGGACTGCAATTGTGCGGATCTTCAGCAGTGCATCCACGTTCGGCACACCCTGAGGACAACGTTCCTGGCACTTGTAACACGTTGTACAATACCAGATATAAGGATCATTTAGCAGTTCATCCTTCATTCCAAGATTTGCCATGCGCAGGAATTTACGAATATTGTATTGGCCTTCCTGTTCTGTCATGGGACATCCCGAAGCACATCCCGTGCAGTTAAAACAAAGAGTGATCTTCTCGGCACCGGGTTCTTCGAACACTTCATCCCTGAATGCCAGATCAAGTTCAGAGGTCTTTATAGTGTCACTCATCTTTCTTCCCCTCCATCTCATCTGCAAGGAACACAGTCAGATCCTTGATCTCGAAATCATAATCTTCAACAGATTCCAGTTCGTTTTTCATGCAGGTCAGGTGAGCCAGACACTTTGGACAGGTAGTAACCATAACCTTGGCGCCCGTTTTCTTTGCCTCATCCAGTCGTGTTTTTCGCAATGCTTTACTCTTATCATTGCAGTTCATCATTGAACTGACACCGCAGCACCAGGCTTTCTCCTTGGTGTGAGCCATCTCGGTTACATTTGCACCAGCTTTGGTGAGACTGTCTCTTGGGGCATCATATTCGCCCATGTGGCGACCAAGTCTGCATGCATCATGATATGTTACATCGACGTTGGAATCAATGCCAAGGTCAGCGTCTTTGAGAAGCTGGCTGATGTGGACCACTTTGATTGGCAAGTCATAGTCCTGGCTGAGTGTCCGGTAACATTCGGCACATGATGTGACCAGGGTCTCGATACCGCTTTCTTTAATGAGTTTGGTATTTTGTTCTTTCAGTTTATCGAATGTTGTCCGATCTCCCTGCCATAGTTGGTCATGACCGCAACATTTCATCTGCAAACGTTTGGGGTCAAGATCCATGCGATCCAGCAGTTTCATTGACGAGTTCGCAATTGAACTAAAATCTGCGTCCACATTGAAGAACATGTCCTGGAAATCCAGACAGCCGGGATAATAACCGACCTTTGAATCTTTATTTCCCGCCTCTTCCAGGCTGGTTCTACTCTTATCAAGGTCTACCATCATGTCAGATAAAAGGGTGAAAACTCCTTTGTGAACAAGATCGGCACTTTCTACGTTGCCATCTCGTTCTTCCTTTACAAACTCAGGATAATCCACACCCTGAGGGCATTCATCATAACAAAGGTTACAGGTAAGGCAGTTCCAGATATCATCAGAACCTGTCTTGTATACATTTGTCTGGTAAATGGTATTTCGGGGGGAGGTCTTCACGACTCTTCTAACCGGACAGATGGCAGTACACTTTCCACATTGGTAACAAAGTTGAATATTTGATGACGTACTACTCACCTACATTTTGACTGTTGACATATATGACATTGTAAATTGATAGATATAATTAAAGCATTTCTATTTGATTCTTATCTATTCCAATTGACATTCTATATAAGGGTTTCATTTATTTTGGCTTAGATTATAATGTACATCCTGTGTAAAAAGTTGGGAATCTGCATATAAAGTCGGGATAGATTACGATTTATAAAAAAAGATGTTAAGATATGCAATTACAATTCGTCACTGACCCCGGACGGCGCTACGCTCTATCCGAGGCATCTTGGTAGATGCTCGATTTAAGAAATAATTGGATTTCAAAAATGTTATATAAAAATGATGTTTATAATAATTGATTACAATGTCACAAAATAAATTTGTAAACTTTAACAATTTTCAAACAGCCCGACAAACGTGTTTCAGGTCTTTTTTTAAAAATTACAAAGAAAATGGAGATTCAGATGAATCATTGCAGAAAGCCTTAGATACTGCAAAAATCAACAATGACATTTTAAAATTAACACCACAGTATTACAAAGGTTTACAAGGTGAAATTGTTTTTTTTGCAAAATATTATGAATCTTTTAATTTAGATCCACTTGTAGAAATAGGCGATGTTCATGCTGATTTTAGATCACAAGTAACCAACAAATATTATGATGTAACAACTAATACTGATTACAAAGATTTAAGTGACTACATAAGAAATGACTCAAAAGAATGTATGATAACTTTTGTAGATGTTAACTCTGAAGAAGTTGAATTAATTCCAACCGTTTTTCATATATGTCCCGAATGTGGGGAAGCTTTACATTATGTTTATTGTATGGGTACTGAAGGATCAGATCAAATATTAGGAATAGATTACCAATCCCAAAATTTGTATAATTATTGTCAGCAATGTGGTCATTATAAAGAGGTTGATAGTACATTTTATGAGATTTATAATCCAAATGATGATTTGGAATTTTTGTTTGGATCACAAAATGAAACGACATTAGAAGCCAGAATGTATCTAAATAGAAAATGGACAACGATTGCAAATCTTGCAAGAAAAGATTTTGATGTTTTCATTTCTTGTGTTACTCGTCCAGAATCAGAAATGGGGATGAATAAACATGATCTATATGAGGTAAATAATCCAAAATGGATTCATCCTATACTTGATTTGGATAAAAATCAGGGAAGAAAAATTATTTTTGACAGATCCGCTCCCATTTTAACTCCCATTTAAATATAATAAAATTTTATGATGACTTATCGAGCATAAACTACCCATCTCGCAAAATAACTGTCCCTGTACTGAATAGTACAGGGTCTTCATACACTTAAATAAAACGATTTCTTGCTTTGAATCCTGAGCCGATTACCAACCCTTACCCAAATCCCGTAATGCAGGGCCTTGTGTAAAAAGTAAAGAGTCTGTGCATAAAGTCAGAGTATAATCCGACTCTATTATCACACGTTTTTAAAAACGAAAATCATTCGACGTACACCCTTCAACTGAGCACATGCACATAGACTTCACACTTGTCGTCGCCGTGGCTCAACAAATTTATCACATCGAGTTCAGCCATGTCCCTGAAAGCACAGTGCATTGCACCTCGGAATATTCCTCTGCACACTTGACATGCCTCAACATCATTTGCAATTGGACATTTATTTACTGTGTAATGTGCACTATTGCCCTTTACATCCCAAGTTGACTCACGCCCAGGGATCTTATCGATCCGCTTTAGAGCATCCCTGAAATCATCAACTGTCCAGACATCACCATAGCGTTTTTGATAATTGTATATAACATGTCTGCCAATCCGTCTGCCAAACACACGCATGTGTCGTTCAGAATCGATATTCCTATCCTTCAAAAAAGATGATAATTCATGTAGCGGTTCACCAAAGACATCTTTTATACCCACATATTCCAGCAATTCCAATATCTTTTGTTCGACCTCAGGCAAATGTTTCAGTATTATTACGTTACTGGTGATTTTATAATCGTAATTCAATCCTGATGCTTCAAGTAAACAAAGAATAATATTTTTCAGTTTTTCCACCGCGCGCATACTTCGATAACCATGATGTATTGTAAGATCTTCACTCTCAATATCAATCCGGTTAACGATACGTGATGTCTCAGCAGAGTGTTTTAGATTTAATAGCACTTCTTGTACCGACGTATCTGCAGATAATTTTTCACACAGGCATTCAGAACTCATGATAGCTCTTGGCAGTTTACCAACAAGGAGATTCTCATAGAACTTCCGGTGCATTGCCACAATCTCATAGTTCGTTGCACTATATTCACTAATTAAAGATCTCCAGAAATCCGGTTTTGAATTCAATTCTTCCATGATATTCTGCAGGTATCCGATATTCTTTAAAAGATCCTTATATGCCTCATTTGAACTTCCCTTTTGTTCAAGATCAAACATGAGTGTGTCAAGTTGTGAGCGCATATTTGTAATGCCCAATGAAGACGAAACCATATATGAACCAATGATTCCTGCAAGGAACATCCGTTTGTCATGGTCAACTCCTTTGATCACCACATGAATGCCCGATGAACCGGGAGCATCGTCCGGAGTAAGTTCTAATGTGGCATCCCAATACAGACCGGTACATATATTCTGCATAGATTCCTCAAACTTGGAAGTTGAGGTGACCACAGATGGATCAAAAATCTGGTCCAAAACCTCTTTTTTGATAATGAGACCTTTTGTCTGGGAAAGAATTAGATCAAATAAGGGTTTTGGAACAACTGCCTGATCTTCCCTTATTTCCTTAAGCGCCGTGATAAGTAATGTGGCATCCTTGACATTCCCATAATATTTCAGCGCAACGTCAGTGAGATCAATAGTATCCCGTATTGCAGCACTGAGGTTCCCCTGGTGTTTTTCGAGCAGAGGCTCTATCTTTTTCAAATACTCTGCATCAAGTGCTATATGTTTTCTTTGCAGTAATTGCTTCGATTTGCTGCTTGTAACGACATTTTTGTCGTCTGCTTTTTGATAACTTGCCTCAGTTTTCATAGGGAAATATCACTCTCACGGTCATCTATACAAAAGCACATAAATATTTATCGATTCATTTTGGATAGTAATCTATATAAAATAATACCTTTTGTTCGGCATCCAGAAAACATGGTGTCAATATTTTCGCCTCTTCGCTGTTTCATGTGGGTATAATTGTAACATTGCATAATCCGGTTCCATCGTACTCCTGAAAAAGTCAATGGCCTGGAAGTGATCTGACCACGAAGAAAATTATCCTTAATATTATTCCTGTTGAAGTCATTGACCTATATGCAAAATCATTGATCTATATATTAGTATACTGGATACATAACATTTCGATTTCATAAGATTTCAAACTACATGTGTACACTCTTAATTGCCCAGTGGGTACAAAGCCCATTATCTCGCCAATCGTGGCCCACATTTTCCCATTTGTAACCACTTTGGACACGATTGTTCATTCACCACCCGGGAATGTGGGGCGTGCACACACTGCTTGTGCTAATGGGGACATGATCCCGTTTTTGCATCCCAAATCAGTATATATAACGGCCATTGCATTGAGTAAATTGTGAGATGCATAATCTCCGGTTATACAGAGGTGAAAGAAATGACAACATTCCAGTTATTGATTGATGGCTCAGAATCTTCTGAGGTAGCAGCAGAATATGCACTTAAGTTGGCATCAGTATGTGATGCTAAGATCGTACCTACGAACGTTATTGATATTCGCAGGTTCAGAACACCAAGATCTATAGAAACCATGAAGAAAGTTGTAGAAGATTTCACAAAGAATCTAAACAACACCGCAATGAACCTGAATGTGACAATTGCACCGGCAAGAACTATAACAGCAAATCCTATCAAAGACATTCTTGCAGAAACAAAGGCAATTGGTGCAGACCTGATCGTAACAGGTGCTGCCGGATACACACGTGAAAAGATCAATGATATTGCTTCAGAGATACTCAAGAGAGCACCATGTAATGTAGTACTTGCACGTGGTTCCCATGGAAACAACGGAACACGCAACAAGATACTGATCCCAACCCGTGACAATGAATCTGCAGCAGGACATGCAGCATCCCTTGCAAAGCGCTTCGGTGCTGATCTTGTAGCATGCAACACACTTGAGAACACTGATATTCCTCCTGCACGGGTCGTGTACTTATCAGAGGCCGCTTCCAATACGGGCCATGTGCTCGGAGAGCGTGTCGCCGTATCTGGAACAATGGCAGCAAAGCAAAAGCAGGCATATATCAACCGTGCTCACAAGGATACAGATGCGTTTGTGGATATTGCAAAGCAAAAAGGAGTTCACACAAAGTCTGTAGTACTTGAAGGAAATCCTTTAGACACAATTCCGGATTTTGCAGCAAAAGAAAATTTCGACCTGATGGTGCTCCAATATCAAAATAAGGGTAGATTTTCAAGATTGCTGTCAAGCAACATCTCGGAAAAGCTTGCACATAGTGCACCTTGCTCTGTGTATATTGTTAAGAACGGGTGTTAAAAATGACAACAAGATTCCAGCTTTTACTGGATGGTTCAAAATATGCAGATGTAGCAGCAATGCATGCCATCCAGTTGGCTAACCGATACGATGCGAAGATCGTGCCGACCGAAGTTATTGATACGCGCTGGTTCAACACCCCGAATGCTATCGAGAATGCCAAAATAATTTTAAAGCAGAGTCTTGAGCGGATCGATATTGTTGCGTCGGATATGGGTGTTGTGATCGAAGATGCCAGAACAGTAATCGCAAATCCCACGAAGGATATTCTCAAAGAGACCAATTCTATCAAACCAAGCGTACTGATAACAGGTGTAAAAGGAAATACTGCTCCTGGACTGGGATTCAACGGGTTTGCCGGTAAATTGCTCAATCTCACAAAATGCAATGTGCTTCTTGTCAGGGATTGGATGGCAAATAACGGCAAATACAATAATATACTTGTATCAACTAACAGCATCGGTGACGTCAGCAATTTTGCGGCAGGTTTTGCAGAAAAATATAATGCATCACTTACTGCATGCCACTGTGTTGACATGGAACAGAGCATGTCAGAGGAGCGTATTGTTTACCTGCCAGAAGCCGGATCATCAAGAAATGGAGATCGACCCATGCTTGGTGAGCGTGTTAAAACTTCACCGACCCTGTTGCATCGAATGAAACAACGCAGTATCGAACGCGGATATGCAGTTGCAAATTCAGTAGCAGATGTTGCACGGGAACACGGAGTTGAAGCAACAGCAATGGTACGCACGGGTAAAACATTTAGCGAGATTCCGAAGCTGACCGCTGAACAACCGTTCGACCTTATGATTATGGAACAAAAGCACAGAAATGCCATATCAAGATTAATTCAAGGAACTCCAGCAGAGCAACTTGCAAGATTGGTCCCATGTTCGGTGTTCGCCGTAAAGAAAACCGTATAAGGAGCATTCATGGATTACATCAATGAAAACAAAAATCGAAATACCACCCATAAGAACATCTTTTTGACATTTATTGTCTTATTTGCCTTCTGGGTCCTCCTATCTGCACATTTTGATGCACTGCATCTTGGTTCCGGGATTATTTCTTCAGCCATTGTAGCATATATGTCTCACGACCTAATGTTCACTGGCGGCAACAACAGACTGACAAAAGCGATCAGGTTCGTTGCATACATTCCCTGGCTATTATATCAGATAGTGATTGCGAACATTGATGTTGCAAAGCGGATACTTACACCTGATATGCCAATTGATCCACTTGTTGTCACATTTAAGTCATATCTTAAAAGTGACATATCAAGAACGGTACTTGCAAATTCTATTACCCTGACACCGGGCACCGTTACCATTGATATCAAGGATAATGTGTTCTACATACACGCGATAAGTAAAAGCTTAGCAGACGACCTGCTTGAAGGAACAATGGAACGAAAAGTCGCACATATTTTCATGGAGGACTGATCATGGACATGGAAACTATTTTTTTAGGCATCAGTGTCACCATCGTCCTGGCAAGTGTTGTATCACTCTACCGAGGCATCGAAGGTCCCGGTGTGTTCAACCGTATTATCGCAGTAAATGTAATTGGTACAAAGACGATCGTGCTGCTTGTATTGATCGGATTCATTTATGGTAGACCTGATTTTGTAGATATTGCTCTGGTCTATGCTCTTCTCAACTTTATAATGACCATAGCAGCTGTACGATATTAAATTACACATAAAAAACGAGGAATGAAAACCAATTGTGGCATACGATACTGAATAATTACAGTGACAGCTGCACGATTTTAGGAGGAATACAGATAAATGTTTACTGATCCATTAGTAGTGGTTTTGCTCGCAAGCGGTGCCTTCTTCATGCTGGTCGGCACTCTTGGATTCATACGTTTTCCGGATTTCTATTCGAGGATGCACGCAACAGGCAAATGTGACACACTTGGTGAGGGATTGATGCTTCTCGGATTGATCCTGTATGAAGGTGCTTCATTTGTCAGTATAAAGATATTAATTTTAATAATATTCATTCTAGTTGCAAACCCCACATCTACCCATGCAATAGCAAAAGCTGCGTATGATGTTGGTCTTGAACCATGGAAAAAGGAGGAAGATATTGATGATCTGGATACTTGATATAACATTATTGTTGTTCCTCGTAATCTGTGCGGTTGCTGCGATCACTATCAAGGACCTGCTATCTGCCGTAGTCATCCTTTCGGCATACAGTTTGATCATGGCGATCGTCTGGGTCGAGATGCGCGCAGTTGATGTGGCATTCACAGAAGCCGCTGTCGGTGCAGGTATTACCACAGTGCTTTTCATAGCAGCACTTGCAAGAACAGAAGGGAGGAGTGAAGATTGAAGCTAGCTGCACTTTTTGTGGTTATATTGACAGGTGCGATGCTTATCTACGCAGGACAGGATCTGCCGGCATTCGGCGATTCGGAATCCCCGGCATATCAACACAGGATGACACAGTATTTTATTGAGAATGCCGAGTCCGAATCAGGAGTGACAAACATAGTAACTGCCCTGCTTGCCAACTACAGGGGTTATGATACACTTGGTGAGACCGCTGTGATCTTTACCGCCGGAATGTCTGTTCTCATGCTTCTGCGGAGGCGTGAACTATGAGTGATATACAGCAGAGTATTATTATCAGGACAATTGTACGCATAATGATCCCGTTCATATTACTATTTTCACTATATGTAATCATGCACGGCGCAAGCGGACCTGGTGGTGGTTTCCAGGGCGGTGTGATCTTTGGTGCAGGTATCATCCTATATGCGATGATCTATGGTATTGAAGAAGCAAAAAAGAAGATATCCGACAAAGCCAACCGGATACTTGCCAGCGGAGGATTGGTACTGTACGCGGGAACAGGACTTCTGGCTATACTCTTTGGTGGAATGTTCCTTGAGTACGGTGTAATTCCGCTCATGCCCACTACGGCTTATACTGCAAAAATCCTCATAGATGTGGTAGAAATAGGGATAGGCATGACAGTGCTTGCTGTGATGATCTCACTCTTTTTTGACATCTCACCGCCCGAAACAGAGGAAGATATGCATATTCATGAAGAGGTTGAATAATGGCCGGAATAATTGATATTGTTTATGCAGAATACAACTACTGGATATATGTAACACTGATGATGATCGGTTTCTATGCGATGATCGCAAAGAAAAACCTTATCAAAAAAGTCATTGGCGCAAATATATTCCAGACTGCGATATTCTTATTCTACATCTCGCTTTCCGACATAAAAGGTGGTACTGAACCTATACTATTACATGGAGAAACTTCCACTCATGCTGCCGATATCATATACACAAATCCGGTGCCGCATGTACTGATTCTTACCGCGATCGTGGTCTCGGTCAGTACCACTGCATTGGCACTTGCACTTATCATCAGGATCTATGAGGAATATGGATCAATTGAAGAAGATGTGATCCTCGCAGCAAGACGAAAATTGAACCCCGAGTTCTCTGAGTACGCACGACAAAGTGAGGTCGATAGCCAATGACATTTGATATTATTACAAATAACCTTCCTGCACTCACAGTTATTATTCCGCTCATAGCAGGTTTCCTTACACCGATCATCGGATGGATCAATCGCAAACTCTGCTGGTATCATGTGATGCTGACAATGTTTATTGTTTTCCTGATAACGGCATCCAATCTTTTGACCGTGATAAATACCGGCACGATCCACTACCAATTCGGTGGCTGGGCACCACCATTTGGTATTGAATACGTGATCGATCTGCTCAATGGTTTTGTCTGCATAATAATCGCATTTATAGGATTGATGGTTTCGATATATTCCAAAGAAAGTATCAAAAAGGAACTTCCTGGTAAGACAATTCCGTATTATTCCATCTATTTGTTACTGGTAACAGGACTTATGGGAATGACGATTACAGGAGATATCTTCAACTTCTATGTATTCCTGGAGATCTCATCATTGACGGCTTACGCATTGATAGCCATTGGTGACCGCAAAGACGGGATCGTTGCAAGTTTCAACTACCTAATCATGGGGACGGTCGCAGCATCGTTCATATTGTTGGGAATCGGTTACTTATATGCAGTTACCGGTACGCTGAATATGGCTGATATGCAAAACATACTGCCAACCATATATGACAATAAGGTCGTGCTTGCCGCGCTTGCATTCTTTATGGCAGGGTTCAGTATAAAGGTGGGTCTTTTCCCGCTGCATACCTGGTTACCCGATGCGTACACACACGCACCATCTACATCAAGCGCCCTGATCGCAGGACTCATGACCAAGGTAGGGGCTTATGCAATGATACGTTTCATGTTCGGTGTCTTTACACCTGCTTTCGTGATCGACATGACACGTATGACTGAGATACTCACATGGGCTGCCGCCCTTGCCATCATTGTAGGTTCAGTGCTTGCAATCGCACAGAGTGATATGAAGCGCATGCTTGCATATTCCAGTGTGAGCCAGATCGGATACATATTGCTTGGTGTTGGGCTTGCGAATGTCATCGGAATGCAGGGAGGATTGCTGCATATCCTCAACCATGCAGTAATGAAATCCGCCCTTTTCCTTGTCGCAGGTGCCATCTTCTACAGAACAGGCATACGCAATATTCACCAGTTTAAAGGACTTGGGAAAAGAATGCCGGTGACAACAACAGTCTTCCTAATCGCAGGATTATCGATGATTGGGGTTCCCGGAACGGTTGGTTTTACAAGCAAGTGGTACCTTGTGCTTGGTTCGATGGAAGCGGGTATGTGGATATTCGTACTTATTATACTGGCCAGCAGTTTGCTCAATCTTGCATATTTCTGGAGAGTGTTCGACAATATCTGGTTTGGACACCCACACGAGGTTGAAAAGATCAAGAGAGATGAAGCACCGCTTAGTATGCTGATCCCAATGGTGATACTTGCCGGACTGTGCATATTCTTCGGAATCTTCGCATATTATCCACTGCATTACATACTTGAACCGTTGTCGAATATGTTGCTTGGAATTGGAGTTTTACCTTAAGGTGACAAAAATGGTTACAGATAATATTCAATCAATTACCCCGGTTCTTGCTGTGCTGGTTTCCGCAATCGCATCGGTACTGATACTTGCATTTGGCAGATATCCGAATATAAGAGAAGGCTGGACATTTGTGGCGGCTTTCATTAAGTTCGGACTTGTACTTTCGATGCTTCCGTTGATACTTGCCGGAAAGACCATTACATATACGTTGGTCGAGATACTTCCGAACATACCGATAACTTTTAAGGTCGATGCATTCGGAGAACTCTTTGCAATAACAGCATCGTTCCTCTGGATACTGACAACCGCATATTCCATCGGATATATGCGGTCACTTAAGGAACATGCGCAGACACGGTATTACTTCTGCTTTGCAATAGCACTCTCATCTGCGATAGGGATCGCATATTCAGCGAATCTGGTGACGCTTTTCCTGTTCTATGAGATGCTTACTATCTCGACATACCCACTTGTTGCACATATAGAAACAAAGGAAGCGATCGATGCAGGCAGGAAATACCTGGTGTACCTGATGGGATCGGGTGTCGCCCTGCTCTTTTCGACCATATTGGTATATTACTACACAGGTACCACAGATTTCGCATTCAGCGGTATCGCTGGTTTGGCTCTGATCCCAAAAGCAACACTTGCATTCCTGTTTGTGATGTTTATGATCGGTTGTGCCAAAGCCGGTTTCATGCCTCTGCATTCATGGCTGCCTGCAGCAATGATCGCCCCGACCCCTGTTAGTGCACTCCTTCATGCGGTTGCCGTTGTTACGGCAGGTGTCTTTACGGCAGTCAGGATCATCCTGTATATATTCGGTGTTGAACTGATGAAGTCGAGTGGATTGTGGTTATATATGGCATATTTCGTCTCGATCACTATTATACTGGCGTCAATATATGCACTGTCACAGAACAATCTCAAAAAGCGACTGGCATATTCAACTGTCAGCCAGCTATCATATATTGTGCTTGGTGCCTTGCTGATAACACCTCACGGGATTACCGGTGGGATGCTGCACATGCCGTATCATGCATTCATGAAGATCACATTGTTCATGTGTGCCGGTGCCCTGATTGTAACTGCAAAGAAAGAGAATATTAGTGAAATGAACGGTATCGCACGCCAGATGCCCATCACTATGATCGCTTTCACGATTGGTGCACTTGGCATGATCGGAATGCCGCCTGCTGGTGGATATGTTACCAAGTGGTACCTGTTACTCGGAGCGGCTGAACTGGATCAAATGATACTGGTCGGAGTATTGCTCATAAGCGCTGTGCTAAATGCTGCATATTTCTTCCCGGTCGTGTACATAGCGTTCTTCAAGGAACCGGATCATGAACTGAAATATAATGAAGCTCCGATGTTTATGTTGGTGCCAATTGTCATTACTGCGATCATCTCCATCTCATTTGGGGTGTGGCCGGATGCGCCAGGATTTTTCTATGACATAGTCAGTATCGCTGTTGCAAATGTTACCGGAGGGATCTGATATGTGGTTTTTGGAGAAATGGCTGGACAATCCGCGTACCGTAAAAATAGTTTATATGCTCTACATAAGCCTCATAGCTGTCTGTGTTCTTGGAGTCGTTGTGCAATTTGCAGAACCTAGCGGACATGGAACAACTACACAAGAAGAGGTGTCAGCAGAGCACACTGTAGAAGAAGTAGACGAAGAAGCAACGGCGGAACATGTTGCAGATGACGAGGATGAAGAATCTGCACCATTTGCATTCGAGGAAATCCCTGTCTTTAGTGCACTATTTGGACTCATTATGTGTGTCGTGCTCGGTCTTGGTGCCAAGGCATATGGGCATAAAGTGGTTATGAAAGAGGAGGATTATTATGACAGGTGATATTTTTACCGTGCCACCGGCTTTGATATTCATAGTAGGGGCATTGTTTATCCCCCTGTTTAAAGGAAAAATACAGAAGGCATACCTGCTTTTTGTTCCCGCTGTTGCCATTGTTGATGTATATTATATGCAGCCTGGAGCCTACTGGATACACCATTTCCTTGAGTATGACCTAATCCTTGGCAGGGTTGATCCGCTAAGTAAAGTCTTTGCCTACATATTTGTGATTGCAGCTTTTACCATCACACTGTATGGATTGCGTGTGAAAGAAGCAGGACAACATGTTGTTGCTTTCTTTTATGTTGGCAGTGCCCTTGGTGTAGTATTTGCAGGTGACCTTCTGAGTATGTACATATTCTGGGAGGTTATGGCATGGACATCTGCCTTTTTGGTGTGGTATCGCCGTCGGCAGGCTTCGATCGATGCTGGATTCAGATATCTTATATTCCACGTAATCGGTGGTGTTCTGCTGCTTGGTGGCATTATCCTCTATATACAGGAGAGTGGCGGCTCAATTGCATTTGGTGCATTTGATTATGTATCCCCTGCCACGATACTGATATTCCTGGGCTTTGTCATCAATGTGGCAGCGCCATTGCTTCATACATGGATGCCTGATGCATACCCTGAAGCAACTATTATGGGTGCGGTGTTCATGAACGCATTTACAACCAAGACAGCATTGTATGTGCTTGCCCGCAGTTTTGCAGGGTTCACCATTGATGGTTTTGCGATCCTGATGTGGCTTGGTGCTATTATGGCTTTGTATGGTGTTGTATATGCGATACTTGAAAATAATATCAGGAGACTTCTTGCCTATCACATTATGAGCCAGGTCGGCTACATGGTGTGCGGTGTCGGGATCGCTGCAAGTGCTACTGGTATGTTGAGCGAGATGGCATTGGATGGTGCAGTTGCACTTGCTTTCAGTAATATCCTTTACAAAGGTCTACTGTTTATGTGTGCAGGTGCGATTATCTACATGACAGGTAAGACCAAGCTCACTGAACTTGGTGGGCTATACCGGGTTATGCCGCTTACGATGATCCTCTACATGATCGGAGCGCTTTCGATCTCCGGTGCACCATTCTTTAATGGTTTCGTTACGAAATCCATTGTCATACATGCAGCAGAACTTAGTCATAATACGATCATCTTCCTGATGCTTGAGCTTGCCGCGGTTGGTACCTTCCTCTCAGTCGGGTTGAAGTTGCCTTACTTTGCATTCTTTGGCAAGGATGCCGGCATTAAAGCAAAGGATCCGCCTCTTAACATGTTGCTTGCGATGGGAGCTACGGCATTTATGTGCATACTATATGGTGTACAACCCTCCCTGTTGTATAATCTTCTCCCATACCCCGAAGCTCTCGCTGATTATGCACCGTATGCAGCAGGAAGTGTCATCAAATCACTCCAGTTGCTCCTGTTCACGTATGTGGGCTTCTTGCTAATTAAGAAGAAACTGCATCCGGAGAACACGATCAGTCTTGATGTGGATTGGTTCTACCGCAAAGCCGGTGGACTGTTTATGTGGTTCATTAACAATCCGCTTGCAAGAGCTACACAGTGGACGATCGATGTAACTCTTGCTGTGAAAGTCCTTGCATCATGGTTTAGCAAGAACCCTGTTGAAGCACTCGGTATTATCACTGATACTATTTGCCTGAAGGTTTTTAATGTATGCCAGGGAGCATCAGCAGAAGAAGATAGTGCAAGAAAGATACTCAACGCCCGTCTTACACAGTATCCTGGAGAGCCTGTACGCAGGGAACCGATCGGAGTTTCCGTATTGCTTGGTACGCTCTTTTTGTTTGCGTATCTTGTGATCTATGTGCTCACCCCCCACCTTTCTGTGCCCATGATGTTAGGGCTTGGACTGGTTGCTGTGTTCGCAGGTATCGGGATAAGGTTACGAGAATTGGTGCAGATCACCGGGTGATGCCTCTTTGAGGTACATCCGCGATGCTAATATGTATTGATAAGCAATACTACCGATTGCTTAATACAACCCATCCAAGGGAGTGGGGATTTCCTCTTGTATCGGATTGGGGAGTGAGATCTAAACTGTGGATGTTGTGCAAAAATGGACCAATCGTTTATCTAAAAATGATTGGTCCCATCCTATTTTTTAATTGAAATTTATTGTAATTTACATTATATTAGTCAGCATTATTTGGTTTTTAACTATAAACTGTTCTTTTTACAAAAATATAGAAGAGTATAGAAAATCGTATATGTAAGTAATTCAACTTCTGATTACACATTATAATAAGGAGTATGATCAAATGAGTAATCCTGTTTTTGACGCTTTGTTCAAAAAAGTCGAGAGCGAACCTTATGCCCGAAAACTTGGCATAGAACTAGTGAAACTTGATCATGGCTATTCGCTTGTTAAAATGGTCTATTCAAAAGATATGGATAACATTTTTGGGATGGCACATGGCGGTGCAATATATTCTTTGATCGATGAAGCGTTCGAAACATCTGCAAACTCTCACGGTACGATCGCTGTTGCTTTGAGTGTTAACGTATCATATATTAAACCGGCAGCACAAGGAGATATTCTCTTTGCAGAAGCAAAGGAAGTCAGCAGATCTTTCAAGATCGGGACTTATGAGATAAAAGTTACCAACGATAAGGATGAACTTATTGCTACCTGCCAGGCAGTTGCGTACAGGAAAAAAGATAAACTGCCGTTTTTGGATTTACCATAATATTAAATGTGAGCGGGTTGGGAGTTTGGGTTAGTATAGGAGTGAAGTAAGAAAAATTCCCGCTCACAAAAAAAGTATTATATTCAAATGTATATAAATGTAGTTAAAAGTTACCAATATTTGATTTTTAAAAAAATGTCTTTGTGATAAAATAACACAAAAACCTTATCAGAATGATTGCATGTATACCATTAAAACAATTGAGGAACGAATATCATGCTAAAAGATTACATCGACCTTGAATATAAACCAAAAAGCACCGATCTTGTTTGTGAATACCACATTGAACCTGCAAAGGGCATCAAATTTGAGGATGCATGCACCCACATGGCAGGCGAGAGTTCGATCGATACATGGGCTGACATATCCACGATCAGTCCACAACTTGCCGATGCACTCAAACCACACGTATACTATGCCAATGAAGAGCGGCAGACTGTGAGAGTTGCATACACGCAGGACCTTTTTGAGTTGGGTTCAGTAGCCCAGATCCTGAGTGCAGTGGCAGGCAATATATTCAGCATGAAATTGCTTGACAAACTGCGATTTGAGGATATATCATTTCC